>JBIKMI010000126.1:0-7820 GCA_044359285.1 Kiritimatiellia bacterium | reverse complement strand
GTACACGGACTCTTTGCTTGATATCGCTTTGTGCAGGGCGGCTATGAGGGCGTGGCGCAAGCCTTCGCGGGCCATTTTCAGAATATTATTGATATCGGTTTCGCCGGGTGTCGGCTCCAGATACATTCCCGTGCGGCCGTGAAGATAAAGAATGTCGCCCTGGGCGTTGATGAGGGCGGCCGCAGGGGCGGCCTGTTGTAAAAGCGCCTGTTCCGTCAGTTCGCGTAGCGAGGGTTTTCTGGGGGCGCTCCCCTTCCCTGGGCCAGCAGGGAGTGCGGCCGCTAATGCCGGAATAGGGGGCATAAGCTGGGCCAGTGCCACACGTTGCTCCGTGAGGTGCTCCTCCTTGCGCAGGAACAGTTTTGAATTGCGGTCCAAGGAGTCAAATATCTGGCTGAATTCCCCCACGGTTTCCGAGCTGCCCAGAAAGAGCATGCCCCCCGGGTTTAAGGCGTAGTGGAACAGGGGGATTAATTTCTTTTGCAAGGCTCCGCCCATGTAGATCAGAAGATTGCGGCAACTGATGAGGTCGAGTTTGGAGAAGGGGGGGTCCTTGATCACGTCCTGCTCGGAAAAGATCATCATGTCGCGGATGCTTTTGTGGATGCGATACGCGGTGCCATTGGCCTCAAGGGTGAAAAAGCGAGCCAACCGCTCCGGGGTAAGGTCGATGGCAATGCTGGCAGGATAAAGGCCGGCGCGCGCGGTGGCAACCGCCCGACTGTCAATGTCGGTGGCAAAGACCTGAACCTTGTAACTCTGCTTTAACGTCGTGAGGTGCTCTTGGAGCAGGATCGCGATGGAATAGGCTTCCTCGCCGGTGGAACAGCCGAGTGACCAGACGCGGACGATGCCACCGGCGGGTTTATTTGAAAAGAGTTTTGGAATAATCTGGGACTCAAGGGCCATGAATGCCTCCGGATCACGGAAGAAACTGGTGACCCCAATGAGGAGGTCGCGGAAGAGTGCTTCCACCTCTGCCGGGGTCTTTTGCAAATACTTGACGTAACCGTCCAGCGTTTCAATCTGGTGAACGGCCATGCGCCGGTCGATGCGGCGGTTAATGGTTTTGGGTTTGTATTGGGAGAAATCGTGGCCCAGCTGGGTGCGTAGCAGGATAAAGATTTTCTTCAACGCATTCCCACCCTTGTCCATTATGTCATCGTCCCCCAAACTGGATTTTTTAGAGGTGTGGGTCACATAGGCGATGAGCTGGGCGGGCATCTGGGGTGGCGACAGTTCATAATCCACCAGGCCGGTGGCAATCGCGCTGGAGGGCATCCCGCTGTAATTGGTGGAGGCGGGCGTCTGGGCCATGACCATGCCGCCCTCGCTCTTGATCTCCCGTAATCCCAGTGTGCCGTCACTGCCGGTGCCGGAAAGGATGATGCAGATGGCACGTTCGTGCTGGTCCTGGGCCAGCGAACGGAAGAAAAAATCGATAGGCATGCGTTGACCATGGGGTAAGGTAGGCTCCAGCAAGTGAAGGGATCCGTTCAGAAAGGCCATGTCGCTGTTGGGAGGGATGATATAGACGCAGTTGGGCTGGACCGTCATGCCGTCCGCGACCTCGAGGACTTGCATGGGGGTATAGCGCCTGATGAGATCAACGAGAATACTCTTGTGGTCGGGGGCCAGATGTTGAACCAGCACAAAGGCCATGCCGGGTTCGGTGATGGCGGCCATGCCGGAAAAGAAGGCTTCGAAGGCGGCGAGCCCCCCGGCGGAGGCGCCGATGCCCACGATGGGGAAGTTTTTGGCAGGCAATTCAATGGGGGGTGGGGTGGGCGATTGCGGTTTAGATGTTTTTTTTGCCATGGTTAAATTTCTCTCCAAGCTCTTTATACTGTATCAAGACCCATGCAGCAATCAGGGTTTTCCTGACCCCGTCCCCGGGGTTTTACCCTACACCGGTAAATAAAGGGTGAAGGTAGCGCCTTTTCCAAACTCCGACGCCACCTCAATGCGGCCGCCATGTTTCTTGATGATGGAATAGGTGGTGGCCAGGCCCAGGCCGCTGCCGGTTTGTTTGGTGGTGAAATAGGGGTCAAAGATCCGGTCGATCGACTTCGGGTCGATGCCCGTCCCTTCATCTCTGACGGTCATCCGTACATATCGTCCCGCCGGAAGCACCGGGATGGTCCTGTCCGTGAGAGTGGCATTCTCCAGGGTGATATACAAGTGGCCCCCATTCGGCATGGCCTGCCGGGCGTTGATCGTGAGATTCGAGATCACCTGCTGGATCTGGCCCTTGTCCGCTTTCGCCATCCAGAGATCCGCCGGCTGATTGAGCACCAGCATCACATTGCTGCCGGAGAGATCAAACCGGGCCACCTCCTCACACAGTGACCCGAGGCTGAGGCTTTCCTTGATAGGGGCTCCCCCCTTGGACAAGGTCAGCAGCTGTTGGGTCAGGCTGATGGCGCGGCCCATGGATTTTCCGGCATCCTCCAGGGGTTTGAAGGCGGGATGCGCCTCTGGAAGCTCTGTTTTGGCGAGGGCGATATTGCCGAACAACCCCATCAGGATATTGTTGAAGTCATGGGCGATCCCGCCCGCCAGGGTGCCGACGGTTTGCATTTTCTGCATTTTCTGCAATTCAATTTCAGCCCTTTTTTGAGTGGTGGTTTCCATAAAAGCCGCCACAAAATGATCGGGTTTGTATTGGTAGCCCACGCAATCGTACCAGCGATCATTGAGTGCCAGGTGTTGTTCGAAGTGGATCGTCTCACCTGTTTGCGCCACCTTGCCGAAAGTTCCGATCCAGTCGAACGGGTCATTTTCAATACCGGGAAAGGCCTGTTTAACGGTCTTACCGCGCGGGTCGACCCCCGTGAGTTTCAGGTACGTTTGATTAGCATCAATAAAGAAATAATCAACGGGTATGCCCGCTTCATTGTAAATCATCTTGTGATAGGCCACTCCGATGGGACCATTTTCAAACAAAGCGCGGAAGTTGATTTCCGATTCACGCAGCCGTTCGTCCGTCCGCTGGAGTTGAGAAATCGAACGGGCTTGCTGAACATTGTGATAAGCCGCCGAGGAGAGTTGATTCGCCAGAGTGAACAGGGCTTGTGCGACTTCTTCAAAATGCTTCCTGGACATGGAGGGGACCCTGCGGAACGCCTCCAGAAATGACTGCTCATTGGCGCCGATCTCCCGGGCGTACGTAAGCATGGCCTCTTCCGTCTGGGTCTTGTCCCGTACTTGTCCGATCAACCAGTTGGCGATGTGCCTCCCGCCCACCGTCATGCTGGCCCCGGCATCCCAGAGTCCCCCGCTCAGGCAGGGTTGAACAATCGGGCCCCCGGGGTGATAGCGCCCGATGGCGGCATCGGATCTAAAGCAGTTCGCACACCCCTTTTCGGTCTTGCGGATGATCTGGCTGCATAAATCAGTGAAGTTACTCGCTTTGGTGATGGGGGTGCCATCGGGGTGGGTGATGATGGAGGCCACCCCTGTTGCCCGGGCAAACTCATCCTGGATGCGTTGGATTTCATCAATATTGAAGAGGTCTTCAAAGGTGATGGCGCCACCCTCCAGAGGCTGGGTCAGGGCCACCAACCGCTTTTCCATGGCCTCCTCCAGGCGGTATTGCTCCGTCACATCCCGGAATACCAGCACGACCCCGGAAAGGTGGCCGTCGTCATCCGTAATGGGGGCGGCGGAATCGGAAATCTGGAACTCGGTTCCGTTTTTGGAGATAAGAAGGGTGTGGTTCGCCAGGCCCACGATTTTTCCAAGAAGGAGGGCCTTTTCGATGGGATTTTCGGCCTGCTCCCGGGTTTTGGAGCTGATGATATGAAAGACATCCCTGATATCTTTCCCGATCGCCTCCTGCGCCGTCCAACCGGTGAGGGTTTCGGCCACCGGGTTCAGGAGGGTGACAATCCCCTTGTTATCGGTGGCAATCACGGCATCGCCGATGGAATTCAGCGTGATGCGTAAGTGTTTTTCACTATTTAGGTCATGATGATCTGCATCCATAGTAAAACTCCCAAGTCAGGCGATCTTACATGGAAAAGGTGAAAGATCAAAGTTGAAAAGGGGTATCCGGGAAGGCAGGGCGCAGGACAAAATTCGGCCCTTCGGGGTTTGTGAGGGGATTTCTAATAGCCTTCAAGCACCCGAAAAGTTTTGAACAGTCGACTTCGCCAAGGCTACGAAGGCAGGGAAAGCACGCAGAACCCGCGAAAGCCCCTCTTTGAGAAGTTACATAACTCCAAAAACAATACCGCTCTGCTCCAACATTCGCTGATAGAAAAATCGTTACTGGCGCAGATAGACGAAACCCTGTTGGTACTGTCATATTACCTGCTCGTTAAGCAAGGGTTGGTGAATGATGGCAGAGCCGCTCATACCTGTGCATGGAGGCTACCGGAAGCTCAAGAGCTTTCAGGTCGCTCAATTGGCGTTCGATATCACCGTGCGTTTTTGCGACCGCTTCATTGATAAGCGAAGTCGTACTCATGACCAGATGGTCCAAGCAGCCCGGTCCGGGGTCCAGAATATCGCGGAAGGGAGCCAGGCGTCGGGAACATCCAAAAAGACCGAACTCAAACTCACGAATGTGGCGCGCGCCAGCCTGGAAGAACTCCGCCTCGACTACGAAGATTTCCTTCGCCAGAGGAGTCTGCCGATCTGGAAGCGCGAGGATCCTCGCCGGCAAAACCTGATTGATCGCCGTTGCGTGACCGCTGACGATGTGGCGGCCTGGGTTCGTGACCATCGCGGGAGTGGACTGGGTGGACCCAGTGGACCTGGAGGACAAAACCCATATCCTGAACTTGCGGCCAATGCGGCGCTGGTTTTGCTGGCGGTGGCATGCAGTTTGCTGGATCGCCAAATTGCCTCTCAAGCCTCTGCTTTTGAGACCGAAGGCGGTTTCACGGAACGCCTCTACAGGATCCGGTCCGAGAAACGCACGCCACGTCCCTGGTCCACCCCGTCAACAAAGTCCACTGCGTCCACAAAGATTTGAGCGACACGGCTTGCTCATGCTCAAACTGTTTAGCATTGGTTATTTTGTAAATCAAGAGGCAAGAGAAGAGGGTGTCCAGGAGCCAGAATACTCTCTCCCCCTCACCAATCCGTCGGCTTGTAGTCCTTCAGGAACTTGCCCCAGACGTGGGTGCCGGTGTTGAAGCCGTCGATGATGGGGTCCACAATCCGGGCGGCGCCATCGACGATATCCAGTGGCGGGTGGAAGCGGTGCATCTTGGTCTTCATCTCGGCCAACTCGATGGGGTCTTCGTCGGTCACCCAGCCGGTGTCGACCGCATTCATGTGGATGCCGTCATTGAAATAGTCGGTGGCCGAGGTGCGGGTCATCATGTTCAAGGCCGCCTTGGCCATGTTCGTGTGGGGATGACGAGTGGTCTTGAGCTTGCGGTAGAACTGGCCCTCCATGGCCGAGACGTTGACAATGTGCTTGTCGCGTTCCGGGGTGCGTAACATCAACGGCTTGAGCCGCGCATTCAAAAGGAAGGGCGCCACGGCGTTCACCAGATGAACTTCCAGTAACTCAACCGCCGGGACATCGGCCATCAGCATCCGCCAGGAGTTGGTGGTACGCAGATCGACCTGCTGCAGATCCTGGTCGAGCCGGCCTTGCGGGAAGAGGGACTGCTGGGCCGCCAGTTCATCGGGGAGCAGGGGGATCTGTGAGAGTTCGGCGGCATGGGTCATGCCGACGACCTCGGACATCCGTTTCTGGGCGACCATGGCATCGCCTTCGGGTAACAGATGGTAGCCGCGCAATCCTTCATAGGCGCCGAGCAACCGCCGGGTCGCTTCCGGCATATCCTGGATGGCGGCGGTCTCACCCGCCATCATGTGCTGATAGAAGTCGGGCGGACGCCGCACCGTCTGGCAGGCGTTATTGATAATGAAGTCCAACCGGGGCAGGGTGGCGAGCAGATGCCGGCAGAACGCCTCGACACTGGGTGTGTGGCGGAAGTCCAGGCCGAAGATTTCCAGCCGGTGTCCCCAATCGGCGAAGTCCGCTTCCGCGGCATAGCGGGTGGCGGAATCGCGGGGAAAGCGTGTGCAGACGATCAGGTGGGCGCCGGCCCGCAGCAACTTGATGCCCGCCTGATAGCCGATCTTCACGCGACCACCGGTCAGCAGGGCGACCCGGCCGCTCAAGTTGGCGGACTCGGTGCGCTTGAAAAAATTCAGTTTGGCGCAATCCGGGCAGAGATGGTCGTAGAAATGGTGGATCGCCGTGTAGTTCTGCTTGCAGGTATAACAGTTGCGGGGCTCCACCACATCGCGGAATTCAGGATCGTTCTCGACATCCTTCTGCTCAAACTGGGCGGGAGGCAGGATGTTGGGGGTGGTGAAGACCGGCTTTTGCCGGAGTTTGCGGATCCCGGTATCCGCGAGTTTCGCCTGGTCGCGGGCGATCAATTCGGCCTTACGGCGGCGTTCCGTGGCGCGGACCAGGCGCCGGCGTTCAAACATATCCGGGCAGTAGACATCCCCGGCGGCGGAGATCAGATGCTTGCGGTCTTCGAGGGAGAGTTCCGCGAGGAGCGCCCGGTTGCCGGCGATTTGCTTGAGCAGCGCGGTGGCCGCTTTGAGGTCTTCAATGGAGGGATCAGGCATAAGGGGGGGGGTCACGGATACATTTGTTCAAAGCTGGAAACAAACTCAATGTCCTTGAAGTAGAGGGCCGCCTTGAATAGATCCTGCGCAATGGGTTGATTGAGAGTGAGATGGTCGAAGCGGGAGGTTTCCTTGCTTTCTTTCCCGCCCATCCACATGGAGCTCTGATGGAGAGTTGCCAGCCAGACGCCGGGTACGGCTTCGATAAAATTTTCGTAATCCATCCGGGCAATGACCTGCTTCAAGTCCGCCGAGGTGAACATCTCGATGCGAGCCAGGCGATTTGAGTTGTCCAGTGAGAGCACGGCAAACATTTTGCCGGTATCATACCCCTTGCGGACGGGATATGTGCTGGTGGCCGCCAGGTTTGTTTCCGTCATGCCGCGCAACCGGAGCAGGTGATCCATGGCGGTGGCCGGCACTTTACGCAACGAAATCAACATGTCAGCTTCCAGCTTGCTGACCGGGCGGGAATAGCCTTTCGGATCCCCCTCCACAAAACTGAAGAAAGTCACGCCATCACAGATAATACGGCGGGGCAGGGGGGTTACATTATCCACGTGCAGTTTATCGGGCTTCTCGAAGAAGACGCGGCTCAGGGCGCGCACCTTTTTGCCCGATGATTCCGCATCACGCCGCACATCACAGGATACGGACGCAATGGTCTCGTATCCGGCAATCAACTGGTCAACAAGGGTGTTGGCGGAATTCATGGTGGCGGAACCTAGCACAAACACGAGGGCCAGTGCAATCGATTCAAGGCGTAAGGTCATAGTGAGCTCCTGAGGGGTTCGTCATTTTCTTTAAAATTTATATTGAAGGCGCAAGAGGGGCAACTGGCTGTAATCTGGCCGGGCCTGACTCTCCCGGGTGATCGCCGAGGTACAGGTATCGAGGCGGTTTTGATTGTAGCGGTGTGCGGCGTCGACACCGCCGTAAATACTTCCTGAATACCAGGTCACTTCAAAGAAACTGATGACCGTGAAGGCGCCCCAGAGATCTTCCTCCGCTGTGGAAACCATGCCGAAAATAAAGATGCTGTTCAGGATCAGGGAGCGGGCGGCGTTGGGGTACTCCCCGGAATAGGCGTAGCCCAGGCCGGGAATCATCCCGAGCAGACCTCCGATGCGGGGACTCTTATCGGAGCCGCGGGTGTAGTGTTCAAGGGCTTTGAGTCCTTCGGTTTCATCGCCCGGCGATTGGCTGAGGGC
>JBIKMI010000005.1:0-26942 GCA_044359285.1 Kiritimatiellia bacterium | reverse complement strand
ACTCCGGACTCCCCATTCGCTCCGTGCTCCTGATCGGGGGTACGCAGATGCAGCGGCAGATTGATAAGCTCAAGAAAAAGCCCCAGGTGGTGATTGGCTCGCCGGGCCGCATCCGGGAAATGATCACGCTGAACAAGGTGAAGACCGGCTTGGTCAAGAGCGTCGTGCTCGACGAGGCCGACCGGCTGTTGAGCGCCGAGAGTCTGGCATCGGTCCGGGCCATTGTGAAAAGCACCCCCTTCCACCGGCAACTGGTGTTTGTCTCGGCCACCGAACAGGTGGATGCCACCCGTGAGGCCACGGCCCTGGCACCCGATGTGATGATGGTGCGGGCGGGCTTGGCGCGGGTGAATGCGGATATTGAACACCTGTATCTGGTCTGCGAGGAGCGCGAAAAACCCGACTGGCTGCGCAAGCTGATTCGCGCCATGAATCCGGCGCGCTCACTGGTATTTGTGCATCGTAATGAAAGCGCCGAGGTGATTGCCTCCAAGCTGGCGCATCATAAAATCAAGGTGGCTGATTTGCATGGCGCCTTTACGCGGGATGAACGGAAAAAAGCGATGGATGATTTCCGCGGCGACCGCGTGACCGTGATGATTGCCTCCGATGTGGCCGCCCGGGGCCTGGATATCAAAGGCGTCACCCATATCTTCAATCTGGACATGCCCAGTGACAGCAAGGCGTATCTCCATCGGGTGGGGCGTACCGCCCGCGCGGGCGCCAAGGGCTGTGCGATTTCCCTGCTCGACGACAGGGATCTCCGGCTGGTCCGCCGCTTTGAGACGGAGCTGGGGATCGTTATGACCCCGATTATCCTGCGCGAGGGCGATGTCCTGATTGACCGGTAGCGCGCTATTTCCAGTCGGTATAATACTCCGGACTTTCTTCAAAGGAGGGAATCGCCTGATGGGCCTGGATCAATCCCGCGCAATGGGCCCCCTCCTGGCGCTGCACGTACTGCAGGAAAGACTCGCCGGCCTGACGGCGGTTCCGGTAGTCCTGCAATAACGATACCAGCGCGGCGGGAACGGCGCGGGCCGGAAGGGTTCCTGCCGGTTGTGAAAACACCGCGCCCGCTTCACTATCGTGGCCACCCAGCAGCACTTTATACATTGGGACCGACCGGCCTCCGTGCCGGACCTGTGAGCCACTCAGGCCGATAGCGGCCATCGGATGCTGACCACAGGCATTGGGACAACCGCTGACATGAATCATCAGATCGTTCAGCGTGTCACTGAGGCCCGCCTCCTGAATGGCGAGCGCCGCCGCCCGGCCCACGCCTGGCGATCCGCAGATTCCTGAGCGACAGATCGTCGCCCCGATGCAGGTCACAAAATGTTCCAGTACGCAAGGGGTCGTCAGCTCCGGTGCCATGACGTTCGCCAGTCCGGGCAGCTCCGCTTCCGGCACGCCGCGAATAATGAAATTCTGGTCCCGGGTCGCGCGCAAGCCGGCCTCCGTGCTGAAGGCTTCGGCCACAGCTGCCAGCGCGGTCAGATCGGCTGCGGGCAGTAGCCCGAGTGGCAGATGCAGGGGCACGCTGACCAGCCCGGGCTGATGCTGGCGCACCACATGTAATCCGCCTGTGGCCGGTGTGGCGGACTCTGCAAGGGGCGGATGATAACCCCTTGGTGTCCGCACGAGAGGGGGTATGTTACAAACCGGAACACTCGCGTCATTTCGGACCACATCCAACTCAGCTTCAAAACGTTCATGAAAGGCCGGAAATCCGATTTTTTCCACGGCATACCGTAACCGGGCCCGGGCCCGGTTCGTCCGGTCACCCAGCCGGTCGAAAAGACGGCGGACCGTCTCGGCCACGCGAATAAGCTCGGAGGCGGGCATCCACTCCTGCAGCAGATCAGCCGGCCGCGACTGGGCACCCAGCCCGCCCCCGACATAAAGCCGGAAACCCGGAACGGAGTTGCGAACCTCGGCGATGCACCCCAAATCCGTGGCGCGCGCAAGGGCACAATCCGCCCGGCAGCCACTGCAGGCGATCTTGTATTTCCGTGGCAAGGTATAACTACCGGCCAGCAGTAAGAGGGCGTCCGTCACCGCCTGTGCATACGGGGTGACATCAAAAAGTTCTGAAGGACAGACGCCGGCATAGGGACACGTCACCACCGTCCGCATCGTATTGCCACCCCCTCCGGCACACAGCAAGCCTGCCGGTAAAAGACGGCGCATGACCCCGGGCGTATCCCCGATGCGAACTCCGTGCAACTGGATATTCTGCCGCGTGGTAACGTGAATCCTGCCATCGGCATAAGACCGGCTCAGCTCGGCCAACGTCCGGGCCTGGCCTGCCGTCAATACCCCCCCTGTAAGCCGGACCCGCAGCATGAAGGTTCCGCTTTCGCGCTGCTCATAGATCCCGCGCCGTGCCGCCAATCCCTTGAACACATCCGGGGCAATTTCCCCGGCAGAAAACCCGGTCACCTCCTTCGCGAATGCCTCAATATCCCGTGTAAAATCCATGCGCTAAATCCCCCCGCCATCTGTAGTCTTCTCCTCCTCCGGAATAAAGCCCCATTTCACCCGGTGCCAGCAGCGTTCGTGGCCATAGAAAACGCCGATTTTAATCGCCGAATCAAGCAGCCCCAGGCCAAGCCCCAGCTTTAATGAGCCTGTAAATAAACAGCCAAGCAGGGCCGTGATGAATGTGCCGATCACGCGATAGGACAAGGATTTGGCAATACTTCGTTGATGCGTTTCCATAAATTTAAATGCAGTAATCCAGAATCACATGCTTGCGTTTCAACGCTTCGCAGACCGCATCCACACCTCCGCCCACCGTTTCGGAATCGCTAATCCGTACCGCGGCGCGCGCCGCATTGTCATCCGGCGTTCCCACTTGTACGAACAGGATTTCAGTCGGCTGATTGAGTTGTTCCAGGGTGCGGAGATCGCTCTCATCCGCGCCGGTGACAGCGGTCACCACGATTTGCCCGGAATCCGCCATAATACGGGCGACTTCGCCCAGCCGGCGCAGTTGCTCATCCCGGATATCCTTTTCCCGCGACAAGTCGGCATCCAGCCCGCGGATCACATTTCCCCAGCGCAGGCAGTAGGTTTTGAACCCGCTCCGGAACAAGCGCTGCTCCAGCGCCGCCGTCAGGAGATCCATGCGTGTGCCATCATTCCCGGTGAGCACGACCAGTTTGGCTCCGTGTCCATAGGCTGCATTCCGTTCCGCCGTGCTGATCGCGCTCGGTGTCCAGCCCAATTCACGCTCCCGCACATGGTCCCCGAGCGTTGAAGCCTGATCATGCAGCGACTCCAACACAATCCCCGCTGCGGCGATTTCAAAGTTATCCACCACCACAAACCGGCCGGTATCCCGCACGGCATCAATCCGGTCAAAGGCGATCGGGCGCACCGTTTCCAGGATACACTCCGCCACATCATGGCGATCCACCTGCTGCTTGTTCGCCTCGGTGGTTAATTCCGAGGCATCCAGCACATGGATCACCTTCACGAGTTTCAGCGAGACCCGGGCGGCTCCCAGCTTGAGCTTATAGGTCTTCTGCCGGATCATCGGGGCCCGCCCCATCCAGAAGAGATTCGCCCGGAACCGTGACCCGACCTCCGGCGCCAGATCCGCCAGCCGGGTCATCAGTTCGCCCGGCTTGAGATACAGCTCGCAATCCAAGGTGAATCCAGTGGCCTGGCCGGCTTCCGCTGTCTCTTGCGGGGGACGATTAAACGTCTCCACGGACGCAATTCTGGCCCGCTTGCCGGACGGCTGGAAGATCACCTCATCCCCGCGCCGGACCGTCCCGGTGCGCAGCGTTCCGGCAATAATCCGGCGATCATCCCCGCTGGCGGTAAATTTATAAATATCCTGTACGGGAAACCGGAGCGGGCCATCGGTACCGGGCTTCTCCTTTTCAAACGCATCCAGCTGGCCCAGCACGGAGTGGCCCTCATACCACTTCATTTCCGGCGCCCGCACGGTCATATTGGCCCCTGAAATCGCACTGATCGGAATAAAACTGACCGGCCGGATGTTGAGCTGCTCCAGGAATTCGCTGTATTCCTGTTTCACCGACTCGAACCGTTCCTGGCTATACCCCACAAGGTCCATTTTATTGACCAGGACGGAAATCTGGCGCAGGCCCAGCATGGAGGCGATGTAGCCGTGACGCTTGGAGTTCTCCTTGATGCCCTCATGGGCATCGATCACCAGAAAGGCAGCCTCGGCCTTGGCCGCCCCGGTGATCATGTTGCGCAGGAATTCAACATGGCCGGGCGCATCAAAGACCAGATAGCGGCGCTTGCCGGTTTTGAAGAAGCACCGGGCGGCATCAATCGTAATCCCCTGATCCCGCTCATCCTTGAGCGCATCCAGGAGAAAGGCATATTCAAAGGGCTTGGAGGTGCGTTTGCACAACTCCTTGACCTGCTCCAGTTTTCCCTCCGGCAATGCACCGGTATCGGCCAGCAACCGCCCGATGACGGTGCTCTTGCCGTGATCAACATGCCCCAAAATCACCATACTCAGGGATTCTAAATCATCAGTTGTCTTCATATGCTCCTTACATGTAGCCGTCACGCCGCAGGGTCTCGAGCCCGCCGCCATCTTCCTTGTCCTGCGCCCGCCCGGATCGCTCCGCAATATTGGCGAACTTCCCCGTCTTCAGTTCGACGATGATCTCCTGCACGTTCACGGCCTTGGAGTCCACCGGCGTGGTGCAGGGATAGCAACCCAGGGAGCGGTAGCGCTTGCCGGTGCCGCGGTCGAAATAGAGGGAGGTGATAGGGATGTTCTCGGCCCCGATGTATTCCCAGATGTCCAGTTCGGTCCAATCCAGCAGCGGATGAATACGGACATGCGTGCCCGGCGCGAAATCGGTCTTATACTGGTTCCACAACTCCGGCGGCTGATCGGCCACATCCCAGTCATTCGCCTTGTCACGCGGTGAGAAATAGCGCTCTTTCGAGCGGCTTCCTTCCTCATCCGCCCGGACGCCGACGATCACGCCGGTGAAGGCTTCGGCATGGGGGTCCGGGACATAATGCCCCAGTTGATGATCGAACCGCAGCCGGGGCCACTCGCCCGAAAGGGTATGTTTGAGGGCCTCGCTTTTCAATTTCTTGCAGCATTCAATCCGGTTAATGGCGCCATCGGGGTAAGTCATTTTGGCCGCCAGCGCCTCCTTGTTCTGGCCTACGATCATATTCAGACCCCACTGCTTCACCAGCTCGTCCCGGTAGACAATCATCTCCGGAACTTTAAAGCTGGTATCAATATGCATCAGGGGAATGGGCACATGGCCGAAAAAGGCCTTCCGCGCCAGCCACAACAGCACCGTGCTATCCTTTCCGATCGACCAGAGCATGACCAGCCCCTTGAATTCGCGATAGGCCTCACGCAAGATATGCACACTCTGTGCTTCAAGTTTTTCCAGATGATTCATCGTGTTCTTACCTCCCATGCAAACCGCATTCCTTATGTTCAGGATTCTCCCACCACCAGCGACCGGACCTGAGCGGCTGCCCGGGCTCTACGGCCCGGGTGCAGGGGGCGCACCCGATAGAGGGATAGCCCCGCTCCGTCAGGCGATGGACCGGCAACCCGTGCTGCCGTACATACGCCTCGACCGCTACGGACGTCCAGTGTGCCAGGGGGTTGATCTTCAGGATTCCCCCGTGCGCTTCATCCACTTCTACCACTTTTAACTCTGCGCGCGTCTCGCCATCCTCCCGCCGCAGTCCGGTAACCCACGCCTTCAGCCCCGTCAACGCCCGGTTCAAAGGCTCAACTTTCCGGATCGCGCAACACGCTTTCCGTGCTTCAAGACTTTCACGAAACGAGTAAAGCCCCTTTGCCCGTTCCAGCGTCTCAACGGCTTCATGTTTCGGGAAAACCCATTCGATCGAGAGATTCAACCGCAGTCTCACCGCTTCAGCAAAGGCATAGGTCTCCTCAGGAAGACGCCCGGTATCCAACGAAAAGATCCGGACATCCGGCCGTATGCGGCTTGCCATATGCAGCAGGACCGCATCCTGGAAACTGGTCGCAATCGCCACATGGGGATGAAACCGGTCAAGCGTCCAGCGGAGGATCTCCTCCGGTGACTGGGTTTCCAGTGAATCGATTGTCGTATGGCCACTCTGCATAATACTTTTCATCGCATTCCGGCAAATCATGCCTGCTCTTCACAGTCGTTATCTCGACTAATGTGATAGGAATACTACTATATATTACGGAGTTGTCAACAGAAATTGGGAAAACATTCATTATCATCCCAGATCAATCTTAATCGTAATCGTAATCTACTGTCCCATAGGGGATTATGATTATGATTAAGATTACGATTAAGATTATGAGGGATTAGCGAGGCAGGGGGTGAGTGATGCCTTTCGCATGGTGATGGCGCCGACCGGGCAGACGCGCAGGCATTTCCCGCAGCGGATGCACGCGTCGCTGTCGATGTGGATGAAGGTGGCTTTGGCGGAAACATCGGTCTCGACGTAGTCCTGTATAAACCCATCGGCGTCGGTGCAGAGGCGGCTGACTTTTTTGATGCAGGCGCGTGGAGCCACCTCGATGCACCAATCGCAATGGATGCAGAGGTCGTTATCGATGCTGTATTTATAGTGGCACAGGTAACAGCGTGTGGCGGCGACAGGAATGCCCTCCTTCGTGAAGCCCTGTTCCACCTCTGCATTATCCCGGGCGCGCCCGGGGATATCGGTCAGCGGCATCGGCGCCGGACTCTGCAGGTCATGGGCACGCTGACGTCCCGTCTCGCCGTCGCCCATGTGGCGCATCTGTTCGATGGTGACATGGTTTTTCTTCCGTTCCGCCCCCATGAGGGCGCGGTCAATTTCGTTGGCCACGGCTTTCCCTTGCGCCACCGCGTGAATGACATCGCTGGAGCCGGTCAGAAATTCGCCGGCAAAAAAGATTTTCGGCCGGCTGGTTTTCTGGCCCTCGCCGGCAGTCAGGCCGGCGGGGAGGAGGGAGCGATCCTGCTCCTGGCCGATTGCCACGATCAGGGTATGACAGGGCTGGACGAATTCGCTCCCTTCAATCGGGAGGATCGCCGGTTTTCCCGTGGAGGCGGTTTCCTGAACCTTATTGCGAATAAAGCGGACTCCTGAGAGCGCCCCATTTTCAGTCACCAACCCCAGCGGGGTCACTAAGGTCCGCACCTGGATATTCTCAAGGCGGATCTCCTCGAGTTCCTCAAGTTCCGCAGCCATGTGATGCTCGGTCCGGCGATACATGATGGAGACCTCCCCGCCATCTCCCAGAAGCCGTTTGGCGGCGCGGGCGCAGGACCGGGCGCAGTCGACGGCCGTAAAGCCGCCGCCGATCACCACGACATCCCCCTTTAAGCCGGTCACCTGGCCGTCATTGTAAGCCTTCATAAAATCAAGGCCGGGAATGATGGAGCCGGCCGGCAAAGGGGGAGACGCGGTCGGTCGGTCCAGTTCGAGTGGGCGTGGCAGGGTGGTGCCAGTGGCCACGACGACAGCATCATAGTCCGCTTCCAGTTCGGTCAGGCGGGCGGCGTCGATACATTCACCGGTTCGCACGTCAATGCCGGATGACACGATCAGCGCTATTTCAGCCTTAATGGTCGGGAGGGGCAACCGGAAGCGGGGAATGCCATCGAGCATCATGCCGCCAAGGGTGGTCCTCCGTTCGAAGAGGGTGACGGCGTGGCCGTAGCGGATCAATTCCCGGGCGGCGGTCAACCCGGCCGGGCCCCCGCCGATCACCGCGATGCGCTTGCCGGTTTTTGGGAACCACCCCGGCAGGGCGGTGGGAGGGCGGGAGAGGTGATCGGCGCTGCTCCGTTTGAGATGGCAGATCTGGACCGGTCCATTGGTATTGGTCCAGTGATGGCGGCAGGCGTCTTCACAGGGGCGGGTGCAAATACGGCCCAGCACGCCCGGGAACACATTGCACTCCTGGTTGATGCGGTAGGCGGCATCCAGATCGCCCCGCGCAATCTGTTCGATGTAGCCCGGCACATCGGTTTTGGCCGGGCAGGCGGCCTGACAGGGGATGTCTTTGGCCAGGGTTTTCTGGTCCTTGGCGGTTTCGCCCAACCCCTCCACGACGGAATACTCCGTTGGGTTGGTGGCTTTGCAATAAGGATAGTTCATGAGAACACCGCTTTCTGAAAGGGCGCGATCCCCACCCGGTTCACTGTCCGGGTCAATGTTTCCGCCGGGGTCCGCAAGTGGATGAAGGTGGTCAGGACATGGTGCACGACTTCGGGGATGTCGGGGGTTTTGAACTCACCCAGTTTCTGGCCATGCTTCTGCTGATCGCCGCCAAGGGTACATTCAAAGCCCTCAACCGAGCCGGCCTCCTCCCGGATTCGCATTCCCCGGAAGCCCAGATCGGCGATGCGGTAGGGGGAACAGGAGTTGGGGCACCCGGTGATGTTGATGATGGCCTGTTTCTGGATGGCGGCGAACTCAGGTTTGCGGACCACCGCCTGCAGGAGCGCGTGCAGGTCGCGCGTGGTGGCAACGGCCTTGGGACAGTAGGTTGTGCCGACGCAGGCGACCATGTCGCGCAGGGTATAAAACCCATCGGTTTCAAACCCGAGCGTGTGCACCGCGTGTTCCACTTCAGGGATTTTCGCGGGTTCGAGCCCGTGGATTTCAATGTTCTGGCGATTGGTGGTGTACAATTTCTGATCCCCGTAGATATCGGCCAGTTCGGCCAGGGCCCGGAACGGGCGATGATCCAATTCGCCCTGATGGATCATGACCCGCACGATGCCCCTGCCATCGGTGCCGACCGTGCTGTCCAGCGCCAGTGGCCGGTCGGGGAAGGGCCGGCCGGACTCCTCGAACGGAGTCCAGGAGAGGCCGGCCGTATCCGCGCCCTCCTGCTGCAAATAGGCCAGGATCTTTTGCCGGCAAGCCTCGATCCCCAGTCGTGCCACCACGAACTTGAGCCGGGATTTCTGGCGGTTGAACCGGTCGCCATGGTCGCGATAGAGCAGGGCAATCGCACGGGTGACCTGAATGATCCGCGCTTCAGGGACGAACGAGAATAGTTCTTGAGCGACATAGGCCTCCCAGCCCATGCCCCCGCCGATGACCACTTTAAAGCCGCATTCACTCCCGCGTTGAACGGCGATGTGACCCACGCAGTTCATGTAGGGCTGGGCGCAGGCGGCGGGACAGCCGGAAAACGTGATCTTGAATTTTCGCGGCAGATTATCCAGGTCGCGTGAATCATTCAGCGCCTTCTGGGTGCGAATGGCCCAGGGGCGGACGTTCAGGCGTTTATACGGACAGGATTCCGCCATGGGACAGGCGGTGACGGCGCGCACGACATCGCCACAGCCATGGAAGGTGGTGTTGCCATCCTCGGCCAGCTCGCGGAACAGGTCAGGGAGGGCGCCGACCTTGAGCCAGTGGAATTGAATCGCCTGCCGGGTGGTCAGGTTCAGGCGGCCCTGCCCATGGCGTTCCGCGACACCGGCAATATTGCGCGCCTGGGTGGTGGAAAGGACGCCGCCGGGAATGACGACGCGGGCCATGTGCTGGCCGGGATGCCGCGAGGCATACACGCCGTACCATTTGCCGATGAGCTTTTCCTCCTTGCTCATGGCGCCCCGGCGGGCGATTTCATCAAAATCAAGGGTCAGCCCATGCGCCTTGATCTCCTCTTCTTCGCTCTGCCGCTCAAAATTGCTCTTCCATTGCATATGCAGGTCCCCTTTGGTGGTGATTAGTCATTGTGGAACGGGGCAGCGGTGCGCCAGCGTTGAAGTTCCTTCAGCACAGTCGCATGGCCGGCCAACACCTGGCGGATGACCATCGCTTCATTCTCCGGTGAGACCGGCAGGGCGATACTCCGGGACACATATGTCAGGAGTTCTTCATTGGCCCAGGCGGGCTGACGGAGCCGCAGAAAGGTCAGCAGATCAGTTCGCGAGGCGTTCCATCGGGCCCTGAAATAGAGTCTGCCAGACTGCAGGGGGTGCGCAAGATCCGCCAGCCGGAATCCCTGGGGGACCCAATTCGGATCATCTGGAATATCCACGCGGGGGAAAGCCATGGAGCAGATATCCACCGGGGTCACTGAAAAGTCAAACGATCGAATCATCGTGGTCACCCAGATGGAGGTATCGCCCGTCGACGAGATCACCCGCCAGATCTGGAGAGGCAGACCCGGGGGGATAGAGTTGTTAAGCTGTTGAGTTGTTGAGTTGTTGGGGGCTATCCCCGCGGCGCCTTGAGAACTTAGGAGCCTGGCCACTTCTTCCACGCGGTAGCCCTTGATCTTCATGCACATGGGCATGTTGTACCCGTGCACGAGCCGAAACCCGAGTCCCAGCGGGGAGCCTTCGCATTCGGCAAGGTAAGCTACGATATTGGGTTCCGCCTCGTCCCGGACCGTTACCGGCAAGGTCCGCAAGGTCATGCCCTCGACCGTCGGGGTAAAGCCTGCAAAGTCCGCTCCCGTCAGGTCAAACGCCTTGAAGGGCTTGTTGCTGAAGCGCCCCGCCACAAGCCAGAAGGCGACCAGCAACATGCAGATAACCAGCAGACTAGGTACGATATGTTTTCTCATAACTCCTGATCAGGCTCTACCGACGCCGGTTCCCGGAGGGCCGGCCCCCTTGCCGGCCTCCACCCCCACCGCCCCCGCGCATTTGGCGACGCGGTGGCGGGCGCGCATTGGCGCCCGTCGCATTCCGCGCCGTCTCGGAATGAAATTCATGCGCCGTCTCCACCGGAATGGCCTTGCGGATCAGGCGTTCGATGTCGCGCAGGAATTCGCGATCTTCAGCCGCGCAGAAGGAGACCGCATCCCCCGAGGCCCCGGCCCGGGCGGTTCGGCCGATCCGATGCACATAGGTCTCCGGCTCGATCGGCAGGTCATAATTGACGACGTGGGTGATATCATCCACATCCAACCCGCGGGCCGCGATATCCGTGGCCACCAGGACGCGGACTTTCCCCACCTTGAATCCTGCCAGAGCCCGGGTGCGCGCACTCTGGCTCTTGTTCCCGTGAATCGCCTCGGCTGAAATACCGCTCCCCACCAGCTTATGCACCACTTTGTCGGCGGCATGTTTCATCTGCACGAACACAATCACCCGGTTGATCGCGGGGTCTTTCAAGAGCGACACCAGCAGGGAGTCCTTGTTCCCCTTGTCCACAAAGAGCACCTTTTGATCAATCTTCTCGACCGTCGGCTGCCCGGGGGTAATGGTGACATGGATGGGATCATGTACCATTGCGCGGGCAAGTTCCACGACGTCCTTGGCCATGGTTGCGGAGAAAAAGAGGTTGTGTCGTTTCCTCGGCAAGGCGTTCAGGATCTGGCGGATATCCCGGATAAAGCCCATATCCAGCATCCGGTCAGCCTCATCCAAAACGAAGACCTCGACCTGATCGAGGCGGACGTGCCCCTGTTGCATCAGATCCAGCAGACGGCCCGGCGTGGCCGCCACGATGTCGACGCCGCGGTTGACTGCTACGACTTGCGGCTGCTGGCCCACGCCCCCGAAAATGGTGGTGTGCGTCACATTCACATGCCGGCCATAGGTCCGGATGCTGTCTGCGATCTGGGCGACCAATTCACGTGTCGGGCCCAGGATCAACACCCGGGGCCGCCCGCGAGCGGGCACACGCTTGTGCTGGGTCAGATATTGAAGGATCGGCAAGGTAAATGCCGCGGTCTTGCCGGTGCCCGTCTGGGCGCACCCCAACAGATCGCGCCCAGCCAGCAGATGCGGGATTGTGGCCGCCTGAATGGGGGTGGGGGTGGTATATCCCTCTTCGGCGACGGCTCGCTGCAGTTCGGGAAGCAACGTGGCGAAGACATCCGCGACCCCGGCGGGGGAATTGACCGGTGGGCGAGGGGCATGGGGGACCGGCAGATGTTGATGTGGGACATGGGGGGTGGCGGTTTTCTGGTTCAGCATAATACGTCTATCTCTCATTTATCATCCGGAAAATATCAGTTCTCACCTCCGGATGTGTGGAAGAGAAAGGTTTGCGTTACCGCAATAAAGGCACAACTACTTATTCATTAGACACTTCCAGCGCCCTAAAGTAAAGAATAGACTTCCTCCCGGGGTCATTTCATCCAGGGTCTATCCCTTTAAGGCGTTTGCACCCCCCCACACAGCGTTGAGGCGTTCCGGTAGGTGATGGCCGCGACCTCTTCAAGCGTGAGTCTCCTGAGCGCGGCCACGGTGCGGGCAACGAGCACGAGCGCGCCGGGCGTATTAATGGGCTTCCCGGTATTACGAATGATGCCGGGGCCCGCCCGCTCTGCCTGCGGCAACATGTCCGGGGCATCGGTTTCAATCAGCAGGCGGTCCAGGGGGACGGCTTCCAGGGCTTCACGGCCCTTGCGATTCTGCTCAAAGGTGAGCGCGCCGGAAAACGAAAAGAAAGCCCCGCGCCGGGTCAGTGGCTCTACCAGTTCCGCGGGACCGGAATAGGAGTGAAGCACAAAGCCATAGGCCGGCCAGCCGGCTTCATCCAGGAGCTCCTTCATGCGTCCCCAGGCGCGCCGGCAATGAAAGGTTACGGGTCGCTTCAGCTCATTGGCGAGGTGGATCTGATCCAGAAAGACCGACTCCTGGTCGGCAAACGTGGTATGCGCGAGGGCGTGGTCCAGTCCGATCTCGCCGACAGCGGAAGGGCGGGCGGTGAGCTGGGCCTTAAGCCGATCCAGCCAGCCGGGGGCCCGTGCGCCAATATACCAGGGGTGGAGGCCGAAGGAGAGACTGACCCCGGGGAAGCGGTCGGCGATATCGGGCAGTAACGGCCAATCCTGCTCGTGGCTGCCGCAACACATCAGGCGGGTGACTCCTGCCTCTGAGGCCTGCCGCATGACGGTGTCCAGATGGGGAAGGAGCCGGGCGTCCTGAAGATGGCAATGGGCATCGAATAAAGGCATGGGGGAGAGTATCCGGAATCCGGAATCCGGAATCCAGAAAGAACTGCGGTTTTTGGTTTCCTTTGCAGGCTTGGAACGCTTCTGTTAGAACTATTCGACTAATGAATGAACTCAAGAATAAGGATGACGGGGTTGAAAGTGATGCCGAGATCCTCCGGCGTGCCCGCGGCCAGTTTGCCTGTATGGCGTCATCTTATGGACTGGGTGTCTTTAATGACAACTTTTACAAGCAGGCGGCGTTGGTATTGTTCGTGGCCACCGGCCATAATGATATGCAGGGATATGCGTTGAGCGTCTTCACGTTACCCTTCATTCTCTTTGCCGCTCCGGCAGGGTGGTGTGCGGACCGGTTTGCCAAGTGCCATGTGGTGATCTCGGCCAAATGGCTGGAGCTACTGGCGATGTTGTTCGGCGCTGTGGGCATTTGTATGGGGAATTCACCTCTGATTTTCACCATGTTGTTTATTATGGGGTTCCAGGCCACGTTGTTCAGTCCAGCCATGAATGGGTCGTTGCCTGATCTCTATCCGGAGCGGTTTGTGACGCGCGCCAACGGGATTTTACGCATGCTGGTGACCCTCGCGATTCTGGGGGGGGTGGCGGTTGCGGGGATCATGCTGGATCGACAGGGAACATGGTGGGGGATTGACGCGGGCCGTCTGTTGGTGGCGGGAATGGTGGTGGGCGTGGCTTTGGTGGGGGTAATCGTGAGTTACGGGGTGCCACACAGGCCAGCCGCAAATCCAGGCTTGAAGTTTCCCTGGAAGGGACCTGTGCATACGATTCAGGAATTGATAGCCACCCGTGAAGATCCGCTGCTGGCAATCACAATTTTCACAAATGTCTTTGTCTGGCTTGTCGGTTCACTCGGTATTCTGATTATCAACCCCCTGGGGATTAATCAGTTTCTTATGACCAAGACGATGACGAGCTATCTGATTGTGGTTCAGTTGGTGGGGCTTGCCGTCGGGGGAGTGGTCAGTAGCCGCATGGTTCCCATTGGGCGTTGGTACCGGGTGGTATGGCCGCTTTGTCTGGCTATGTCGCTGGTGATGGTGGTGGTTGCCGGCGTTCCTTTTTTGCCTGAACCCTTACGCCTCCCCGCACTTTTTTTGCTTATTTTCCTGTTAGGAAGTTTTGGCGGCGGTATTCTCATTCCCATGGAAAGTTTTCTCCAAATCCGGCCGCCGATAGCGCGGAAGGGCGCCGTGCTGTCGGCGGTGAACTTTATTGTGTTTATCGGCATTCTTTCCTCCGGACTTCTCTCCAATTACCTCAACGCACATCTGCGGCCGACCAATGCCTTTGGGGTGGTGGGGCTCGCGTCGCTCGTTGTTTCCGGAGTGCTTTATTTCCTGTTCCGCAACCAGAAGGAAACGGTGGGAGGATAATCTGGCACGTATGTTAAACCGGATCATTGTCAGTGCGACGTCGTGCTTGCTCAAGCTCCGGTACCGTGTCCGGGTGCAGGGTTTGGACGGGGTGGCGGCGCGGGGGCGGACAGGGATTCTATTCCTGCCGAATCATCCGGCCCTGATCGATCCCGTCATTCTGGTCACGCGCCTCTATCCGCAATTCCGGCCCCGCCCCCTCGCGGACCAGGATCAGGTGAACCGACCCGGCATCCGCTGGCTGGCCCGGCAACTTCACGTCGTGACCATTCCTGATCCCACCGTGTATGGGGGAGGCAGCCGCCAGGCGGTGGAAGAGGGCGTCGAGCGGTGTATAGAAGCCTTGAAGAGCGGGGGCAATCTCCTGCTTTATCCCTCCGGCCATATTGCCCGCCAACGGGGCGAAGATCTGGCAGGTGCCAGTGCGGTGGAGACCATTCTTGCGCGGCTCCCCGAGGTGCGCGTGGTGCTTGTGCGGACCCGCGGGCTGTGGGGCAGTTCCTTCAGCCGGGCCTCCGGCGGGGCACCGGCGCTGGGTAAAGTCCTGCGGAAGGCGCTGGGCTCGCTTCTCGTTAACGGGCTCTTCTTCTCGCCACGCCGCCAGGTTGATATTGTGTTGTCCGAACCCGCTGACTTTCCCCGGACCGCCGGGCGTGCGGTCATGAACCGCTATCTTGAAGGGGTGTACAATCAGGAGGCGCCCCCCGCCTGGTATGTGCCCTACACCCTCTGGGAAAAAGGGGTGGCCCGCGAAATCCCCGAGGCGGTGAACCAGGCAAGCCGGCTGGACCTCGATGAGGTGCCTGCCGCCACCCGTGACCTGGTGATCCAGCACCTTCAGAAACTGACCGGTCGCTCGGTGGTCCGGGCTGAGGATTCACTGGCACGGGATTTGAATCTGGACAGCCTCTCGAGGGTCGATCTCGGCCTGTGGGTGGAATCCGAGTTCGGGTTTGCCGTCGGGGACTCAGCGGCAATGGAGACGGTGGGGGATCTTCTGCTGGCCGCCCGGGGCCAGGTGGCGGCACACGGGAAAAAGGAGCTTAAACCCATCCCGCCCGCCTGGTTTTCCGGGTCTGCAGGGACGCCGGAAAAAACCAGGCTTCCCCGGGGCGACACCGTGGCCGCCGTCTTTCTCGCGCAAGCGGCACTCGGGCTGGATCGGGTGGTGCTGGCAGACCAGGCGAGCGGCGTGAAAACCTATCGCGACATCATTACCGGAATCCTGGCCTTGCGGCCGCAGATCGGACGGCTGCCGGGCAGGTATGTCGGCATCATGCTGCCGGCGTCGGCCGGTGCGGGCGTGCTTTATCTGGCCACGCTCTTTGCCGGGAAGATCCCGCTGATGGTGAATTGGACGGTGGGGCTGCGGAATATGACCCATTCCCTGGATCTGCTGGGCGTGAAGGCGGTGTTGACCGCCGGGGTGGTGGTTCAGAAAATCGAGGCGCAATCGGGCAGTCTCGGTGAACTGAAATCCCGGTTTGTCCTGATAGAACAGCTGGGCGCGCGGCTGGGGAGAGTCGACAAACTGCGTGCCTGGTTGGGCGCCCGATGGGGCTGGGCCAGGACGCTGGGGGCCTGCCCGGTGCAGGAGACGGCCGTGGTGTTGTTCACCAGCGGTTCGGAGAGCACGCCCAAGGCCGTCCCGCTGACTCACGTCAACCTGCTCACGAACATGCGCGATCTCTGCCAGGTGTTCGCCTTCAAGCCGGCGGATCGCTTGGTGGGGATCCTGCCCCCGTTCCATTCATTTGGACTCTCCTGCACGATGCTGCTCCCCCTTTGCAGCGGTATTCCCGTCGCCTATCATCCCAACCCTACGGAGGGAGCCATTCTGGCACGGCTCATTGAGGCGTATCGCATCACGATGTTAGTGGGAACGCCGACCTTCCTGAACGGGATTCTCCGCTCTGTGAAAGCCCGTGAACTCGACTCCCTGCGCGCCGTGATCTCCGGCGCCGAGAGATGTCCGGAGCAGACCTACGAATGGGTGAAGCGCCAGTGGCCCCGGATAACGCTCATTGAAGGCTACGGCATTACCGAATGTTCTCCCGTGGTCTCCGCCAATGACGAGCTTGATCCGAAGCCTGGCACCATCGGCAAGGTGTTGCCGTCGGTGGAGGCGGCGATACAGGACATTGAGACGGGGCGCTCTGCCCCGGACGGGTCGGCGGGATTATTACTCGTGCGGGGGCCCAGTATTTTTGGCGGATACCTGAACTATGAGGGGGCCAGCCCCTTTGTCGAGTTTGAAGGAAAGTCGTGGTATGGCACAGGGGATCTGGTCAAGCGGCAGGCGGACGGAACGCTGGTCTTTGCCGGACGCTTAAAACGGTTTGTGAAGCTGGGTGGCGAAATGGTGTCATTGCCCGCCATTGAAGAGGTGCTGATCCGGCATTACGGGACGCCTGATGACGACAAGCCCATTCTGGCAGTCGAGGCGACGCCGGTTGAGCTGAATCCTGAATTGGTTCTTTTCGCCATTCGCGAGCTTGACCGGGAAGATGTGAACAATCAGATCAAGGCGGCCGGCCTTTCACCGATTCACAACATCCGCATGATCCGCCTCATTCCGGAGATCCCCGTGCTGGGAACGGGGAAGACGGATTACCGGGCATTGAAGGCGGTCATCAAGGGGCAGTAAACAGGAGGCCGTTTGCGCTTCTCCCGTTTACCACCCGCTGGGTGCGATCACGCCGCTGATTCCGCCGCGATATCCAGCGACACGCGCTGGTTGACCACCATGGACTTGGTGACGTTGAAGTCGCGCACATTACCCCGCTTGGGGACTTCGAACATGACCTCTAGCATCAGATGTTCGAGAATGGCCCGGAGGCCGCGAGCGCCGGTGCCCTTCTTGGCGGCGATCCGGGCCAGTTCCTTAAGGCCGGCCTCGGCAAAGGTCAACTTGACGTCTTCCATCGCCATCAGCTTCTGGTACTGGCGGATCATGGAGTTTTTGGGTTCCACCAGAACCCGCACCAGATCCTCCTCGGTCAGGGCGTTCAGCATGGTCACGATGGGGAGGCGCCCGATAAACTCGGGAATCAGGCCGTACCGCATCAGGTCTTCCGGCTCAATCCGGGTGTTGATCAGTTCCGCCGCACTTTTCTTTTCGGGTTCCGCAAAGCCCAGCGTCTGCTTGCGCTGGCGGCGCCGGAGAATGTCGTCCATCCCCACAAAGGCACCTCCGCAGATGAAGAGAATGTGTTCGGTATTGATCTTGAGATATTCCTGTTGGGGATGCTTGCGTCCGCCACCCGGCGGCACGCTGGCCGTGGTCCCCTCGATAATCTTCAGCAGGGCCTGTTGAACGCCTTCCCCGGAAACATCACGGGTCAACGAGACATTTTCAGTTTTGCGTGCGATCTTGTCGATTTCGTCAATATAGATGATGCCGCGTTCGGCCTTGGCGATATCGCCGTCGGCGGCCTGGATCAGGCGCAACAGCACGTTTTCCACATCCTCGCCGACGTAGCCCGCCTCCGTCAGGGTGGTGGCGTCGGAAATACTGAAGGGCACATCCAGGCACTTGGCCAGCGTCCGGGCGAGCAGGGTTTTGCCGGTACCCGTCGGGCCGATCATCAGGATATTGCTCTTCTCAATCTCCACATCCTTGAAGGCCTTCTGCGCCTCGGCATGGGAGTCCTGCTGATGGCGCTTGTAGTGGTTGTGCACCGCTACGGAGAGGACTTTCTTGGTGTGATCCTGCCCGATCACGTACTGATTGAGGTAATCATAGATCTCGTGCGGCTTCGGGACTTTCAGGGGTGCCAGAGGCTTATCCTTTTTCACGGCGGGCGCGGCGACGGGAGCCGCGTCCGGCATGCCACCCTTGCCGCTTTTCTGGAACATATCCTGGCTGAGCTTGGAGCAACTCTGGCAGATGAATACGTCATTGGGGCCCGCCAGCAGGTTGCCGGCCTCACGCGTGCTGAGGCCGCAAAACGAGCAGGTCGGGTCGGGAGTTTTAGATTTAGCCATAGCCGGTTCAGCTTTTCTTGGTGCTGGGTTTTGTATTCTTGACCAGAACGGAATCGACCAGTCCGTAGGCGCTGGCCTCATCAGCGGACATGAAGAAATCCCGGTCCGAGTCCTTGGCGATCGCATCCAGCGATTTGCCGGTATGGAAGGCGAGGATGGCATTCAGGCGGTCGCGCAGGCGCAGGATTTCCTTGGCCTGAATGCTGATGTCGGTGGCCTGGCCCTGGGCCCCGCCCCAGGGTTGATGAATCATGATGCGGGCGTTGGGGAGGGCAAACCGTTTTCCCTTTGCCCCCGCCGTCAGCAACACCGCACCCATGCTGGCGGCCTGGCCCATGCAATAGGTGGCGACATCGCACTTCAGGAACTGCATGGTGTCATAGATGGCCATGCCGGCCGTGACCGAGCCGCCCGGCGAGTTGATGTAGAGGCTGATATCCTTCTCGGCATCTTCGCTTTGCAGGAAGAGCATCTGGGCAATGATCAGGCTGGCGGTATCGTCGTCGATGCCGCTGCCGATAAAGATGATCCGGTCTTTCAGCAGGCGCGAATAGATGTCATACGCCCGTTCGCCCCGGCCCGTCTGTTCGACGACCATAGGGACCAGCATGTTGTGAGTCGGTTGCATAGGAGGGTCCTTGATTATTCCTGGTTAATGGTGGCTGCCGCATGCAGAAGGTCCACGGCCTTTTCAAGGCGCAGATTCCGGCGGAGGGTTTCGATGGCGCCACGTTTTTCCATGTCCGCCTTCAGTTTTTCAGGGTTTTGTCCGTACTGGTTCACCATTTCGCTGAAGCGTTTTTCCATGTCCGCTTCAGTGACGGTGATCTTTTCCTCATCGGCAATGCGGGAGAGGATGTAGTTGACCTTGACGCGCTCGGAAGAGGACTGGGCGGCCCGGTTGAAGATATCCTCCCGATGCGCCTCGATATCATCCTTGCTGACACCGCGGCGCATGTTCTCCTGGACCACATCCTGAATGATGTGGCGTGCCTCTTCCTCGACCAGCGACTGCGGCAGGTCGGTGAGCGGGGTATGCTCCATGACCCACTTGACAAGCTCGTCCTTCTGCCGGTTTGTTTCCGTCTGGGTGGCGGTGGCGACCAGGTTCTCCTGCACCTTGACGCGCAGGTCGGCCACAGAGTCGGCGCCCACGGTTTTGGCAAACTCATCCGTCAGTTCCGGCGAGTGACGCTCCCGGATGCCCTTGGCGGTAATGGTGTAAAGCGCGGACTTGCCTGCCATGGTTTTGGCGCGGTAGTCGGAGGGGAACGTGATGGTGACCTCGCGGGTCTGGCCGACTTCGATGCCTTCGAGCTGGGCCTTGATGCCCGGCAGGAACTCCGGCATATTCTCGGAGAGCAGCACCCAGAAATCCTTGCCTTGCGCCAGTTCAGGGCGGTCCGGTGCGACTTCGCTGACGGGGTGTCCCTCGCAGGCGCCGCTGTAGTCAATTTCCACCACATCATCCTTTTTCGCGGCCCGGCCGGTCACGACCTCGAAGTGGGCGCTGCGCTCGCGGATGCTGGTGAGCACCTGCTCGATCTCCTCCTCCTTCACCTCGATCTTGCGGCTGGAGAGCGCGATGCCCTTGTAAGGGGGGAGCGCGAATTCAGGCATGAGATCCACGGTGACCTTGAACGAAAGGGGGAGTTGCTTGGCGATCTGGACATCGCTGACGTCCACCACGGAGACGGGCGTCAGGTTTTCCTGCTTGAGCGCCGTCTGGTAGGCCATGGGAACCAGGCGTTCGCGGGTTTCCTCAAGGGCGTCCTTGGAAAACTGCTTTTCGACAATCGCGGCCGGCGCTTTTCCCTGGCGGAAGCCGGGGATGCGTGCGCGGGCGGCAATGGATTTGATGACCTGCTGGTATTCGGCGGTCACCTGGTCGGTCGGGACTTCAATGCGCAAGGCTTTACGGCAGGGCCCGATCTGTTCAACTATTACTTTCATGAGTTTTATCTATGCTCCCTTATTCTTTCATCGCCATCAGAAATTCGGCATTACTCTTTGTTTTTTTCAATTTATTCACAATCAATTCCATCGACTCCACCGGCTGCAGGCCGTTGACAGCACGACGCAAAATCCAGATCTTACCTAGCTCATCGGGATGGAGCAAGAGTTCCTCTTTACGAGTTCCTGATTTCTCCACATTGATGGCCGGGAAGATCCGCTTGTCCACCAGGGTCCGGTCCAGGCAGAGCTCCATGTTGCCGGTCCCCTTGAACTCCTCAAAGATCACCTCGTCCATCCGGCTGCCGGTATCCACCAGGGCCGTGGCGATGATGGTCAGGCTGCCGCCGTGCTCGATGTTGCGGGCGGCGCCGAAGAAGCGCTTGGGTTTGTGCAGGGCATTGGCGTCCACACCACCCGAGAGAATCTTGCCGCTGTGCGGCTGCAGGGTGTTGTAGGCGCGGGCCAGCCGCGTGATGCTGTCGAGCAGGATGCAGACATCCTTGCCGCATTCCACCATGCGCTTGGCCATTTCAATGACCATTTCCGCAACCTGGACATGCCGCTCTGGCGGCTCATCGAAGGTTGAGCTCAGCACGTGCGCCTTGGTGGTGCGCTCCATATCGGTGACTTCTTCCGGGCGTTCATCGATGAGCAGGATGATCAGGTAGGCCTCCGGATGATTGGTCGAGATACTGTTGGCGATCTTCTGGAGCAGCACCGTTTTCCCGGTACGGGGCGGCGCGACAATCAGCCCGCGCTGGCCCATGCCGATAGGGGTGAAGAGATCCATGACGCGCATGGAGACCTCGCTGGGCTCCCGCTCGAGGATAAACCGGCGATCGGGGAAAAGCGGGGTCAGATTCTCGAAGGGAACCTTGCCCTTGGATTTTTCCGGCTCGCCCAGATTGATCGTGTCCACCTTGACCAGGGCGAAAAACCGTTCCTTGTCTTTCGGGGCCCGGATCTCGCCGGCGACCAGATCACCGGTGCGCAGGGCAAAGCGGCGGATCTGCGACGGGGAGACATAGATATCCTCGGGGCAGGGCAGATAGTTGTAATACGGCGAACGGAGGAAGCCGAACCCATCGGGCAGGATTTCCAGGACCCCTTTGCCGTGCAGGGTCCCGTTGAGCCGGCCATTGGCCTTCATGATTTCGAAAATCAACTCATGTTTCCGCAGGGCGCCCAGATCAATGAGCCCGTAGGTTTCCGCCATGAGATGGAGTTCCGGCACCGGCCGCAACTGCAGATCCGAGAGGTTCAGCGATTGGGGGGTTCCCTGCTGGCGCGGTGCCGAAGGGGGGTGTCCGCCCACATCCGGCATGGGGTGGCCTTCCGTGGAGGAGCCGGGCGTCCCGGCGGCAGGCTGGTATTCGCCCGCGGTAAGGGGCAGGGAGGCCTGATCTTGCGGAAGCCCTGCGCCGGGGGCGTGAGGGGGGGGCAGGTGCTGGGGCGGACGATCCACCATCATGTCCGGATTCGGGGGGCGTCGATGCTGGGGACGCCCGCCACGACTGCGATGGCTCCCACCGCCGCCACGGCGACGATCGGGTCTGCCTGAGTCCGGTCGGTTGGGCTCGGGTGCTCTATTTGAATTCGGTTGTCTGTCGTCCATAGTTACTCTCCGCGGATTCCCCGCAATACCTGATTTACCTGCTTTTCCAACAGTGATGTGCTGCCACAATTATAAATAACGTAATCGGCCCGTTCCGATTTTTCGGCCTGGCTCATTTGGGCCCCCATTCTGGCGCAGGCATCCGCTTCAGATAAGCCCCGCGCCATCAAGCGCCCAAGCTGCTCTGCCGCCGGGGCCCCCACGCAAATCACCTTGTCCCACGCCCGTTCCGCTCCGATTTCATAGAGCAACGGAATGATGGCGAACACACAGTCGGTAGTGGCCGCCTGACTGTGGATCCACTCCTCCAGCCGCTTGAGAATCGCCGGATGGGTCAGCCGGTTCAATGCGAGTCGCTTCCCGGAATCAACAAACACGCGGTTCCCGAGTACGGCCCGGTCAATGTGCCCGTTTGCGCCGACAATGCCCGTTCCGAACTCCTTAATCAATGCCGCCTTGACAGACTCATCCTGTTCCAGGATCTCGTGACCGATCGTGTCCGCCTCGCATACGGGAAAGCCACGTGCCTTTATCATTTCCCCAACCAGACTTTTTCCACAGGCAATCCCGCCCGTTAAAGCAATTTTGATCATAGAGGAGAAAAAAGTCCGCTTCGAGTGGGAAGTGCCACCGTTGATGAATGATAAAAGGCTCGATTTAGATGTGGAGTAGGTTGTATTGCCAAGGGAATCGGTTAAGATTCAGAAAAGTGTCAACCTTCTATGATATTTTTGTGGGTAACGTCAATAAAATAGTTATTGCCCGGTCTCATGACAGAGGTGACATGCGACCTGCCCCCTAAAATCACCCTGCAGGCTAATGATGAAACCGGATTGCAGGCCCCGCTGGAATCTGATGTTTTGAACACATGAAGCGTGTGGCTTTATAATGACAACACGGATACTTCTCTTTTTGATGGCCCTTGGGATTGCTCAAGTGGGGATGACGGGGTTCTGAAGTCGTATTCTCGCGGTTTGTGAAGCCCATCAAGATGCTCAATTCCAAGCCCCATATCCTCTTCCTGTGGACGTAAAAACATGAAATCAGATGCCAACCAGCGGTCGCTCCGTACGGCTCGCAAGCTCGCCGTCGGAGAACCGCAACGTTATCCAATTACTTCATGTATCAAAGACTTCAATGGGGAAAATATGGACACAATGACAAAAGGCACAGCGGATAGTTAGTGTTTTGGCGGATATTTTGAACGAAAGGTCTTTGCTATCACCACAATGCTCACAACACTTACCCTTCATGATTTTCAACAGGTAATCATCGCTACCCTCAACAATTGAATGCCATCCTGTAGAATTATTGAAATTCAAGGCATCGGCGGCGTCAACGGTGTCAACGGCGTCAACGGTTTCAGATGGTTCGGCAGTACTTTTCTTCTTCATGCAATCCCTTTCATATTTCCATCACCTTCCAACCATACACGCAAATCACCTTGGTCGCATCACATGCCGTTTCCCGATTAATATGCTGATGACCGTGGAACAGATACTTGGGCTTGTGTTCAAAGATATAATTTATTAGCCCGTCAAACCCCGCATAGGCATCCTCATTCCTTTCATGTACACCCCTTGGAGAATTATGGGAAATAAAAACGTCCACGGCGGGGAAGGCTGACATATACCTGCAGACCTCTGACTGTTCATGCAGAAAGGGGTGCTTTGCCTGTCGATAATGTCCATATGGTTTCAGAGCCCCATTCAAGCCACCAAAAGTCATTCCGTTGAATTTCTGAACGGTCATATGCAGGTCGCTGATGGGGGCAGGGAAGGGGGCGTCAGCATTGTGGTCATGATTACCCCTGACGGCAAAGACATGCGGACAGTGGTAGGCTTTCGCGGCTTCAAGGATAAGCTGATCGGCATTATCACCAAGGGAAAGGATTAGATCCGCATCCCCAGCCCCGTGCTTCCAGTGCAGATCATCAATGTCGGCTATGAGGAGGAGTTTCATTCAATCCTGGGAATCCTCAGACATTGTTTTTTTGATCTTACTCGATTTTGGCTTGGGATCAGGAAGCTCTTTTGCGGTTATCCTGATTAAATCGCCAATCCATTCCCGATCCTCAAACCTGTCCTCTATCAGGAAATACATCTTGGCACCGGGGTAGGGTGGGGCTTCAACGATGTCTCCAATAAAAGCTTTGCCGCTCTCCGTTGGCTTCACATAGAGCTGATTGTCACAGACCAGAGCCACAACCTTGCCGTCACAATAGATCGCATATTCACCAAACATCTTTCTGAAGGTGATCGTCCCTGCCTCACCCATCTGGTCTACGAGAAAATCAATAAAGGACTGTTCGGTTGCCATAGGTGCTCCTTGCCTGACGGATTATCATTCCATAGGGGAGGATGTCAGAAATCCATGGATGCATCAAGGAGGGGGATTGTTAGCTGGCTCACGCCCTCATATGAGAAAAAGGTTGATTCTGAAGGAGCGTAATGTATTCTGTCTCCTCTCTTTCTGATACCAAGAATGCCAGGCTGGCGTCACGGGAGCGTCACGGGACGTTGTTCAGACAGAGAATATTGACTTTTAAGTAAGTCATTACTTGCTTGCAATAAGCAGGTTGAAGTTAAAATGGCGTGGTAGCTCAGTTGGTAGAGCAGCGGACTGAAAATCCGCGTGTCGTCGGTTCGATTCCGACCCTCGCCACCATCTTATAACTCATTGCAATACAACGGCTTGCAAAAACTTTTCCGACCGTCATTTTGACCCCAAAAAACCGTTCCGTGGCTCCTAAAGTGGCTCCTACGGAGTCCAAACGGTGAACACTCCAACGCCCACTGATGAAGTGTTTTGCGACAATCCGCAGGTCGCTGGTGGGATTTCAGAGGCATTGCCAATAGTTGCTGATCTCGTAGGGCGAGTTTGTGAGCCATGCCTAGCGAGATGGGTTTTGCCCGACCCGATAAGGGATAAAATGAAAAAAAGGAATGCTTCATCACTATGGATCACGGCAATTGTGGTATTTCCATTTGCCGTGTTGAACATTCGTTCGTCTATGAAACGGTTATTCCCCAATGCTACGGCTTCTATGAAGAGCTCTATTAAACAGGTCAATGTCGTAGCGGTCGATGATCTTCTGTCGTTCGTCAGGAATTATCCGTAACTTCATCGATAACAGTTTCAATGTCTGCAACTTTTGAGTTCCGAGTTAGAGCCTCTAATTGGGTGTATGAATAAAGATTGCATTTGAAACAAATAAGTATATGTTTTTATTACAAAAGATGAGTAGGCACCTCCATTCAGTTGATAGCCAAGTCCTGAACCGCATCAATAGCCAGGGGAAGGGCTGGGTTTTCACACCTTCTGACTTCCAAGATCTGGGCAGTCAGTCAGCCGTGGCTATTGCACTCATGAGGCACTCTCGAACGGGGGTAATCCGCCAACTTGCGCGCGGTCTCTACGACTATCCTGATCAGGATCCGCGCATCGGCTTGCTCTCTCCCTCCATAGATGCCATTGCACAGGCACTCAAAGGACGTGATGCCTCTCACATCCAGCCGACAGGTGCCTACGCCGCGAATATCCTCGGGTTATCGGATCAGGTTCCGGCAAAAACGGTATTTCTTACAGATGGGCGTTCACGCCGAGTCTGTCTCGGGAAACGTGAGATCATCCTCAAGCACACGTCCACGCGAAACATGGCAACAGCAGGCACCACCAGCGGCTTGATAATTCAGGCTCTGCGCTGGATAGGGGCGAGACATGTCGATGATCAAACATTGGGGATACTCAAGACTAGACTATCTAAGGATGACAGACACAAACTACTGGATGATGCTCGCTACGCCCCCGCTTGGGTCGCCGGAATCATGCGCCGCCTGGCGGAATCAGGAAAGGATTAAGATATGCAGGCATTTATAGCCATGACAGAAGAAGATCGCCGCCGATTCTGCAAGGAGGCAGAAGTCAGGATGGGCCTCCCAGCAGCCAGCATTGAGAAAGATTTCTGGGTATGTTGGATACTCCACCAACTTTTCACCTTACCCACATGGGGTACTCATCTCACCTTCAAGGGCGGGACATCACTCTCAAAGGGATGGAAGTTGATTGAACGTTTCTCAGAAGACATCGACATTGTCGTGGCACGCGAGTTTCTCGGTTTTGGTGGCGAGACAAGTCCAGAAGTAGCCCCGAGCAAGAAGCAGCGACGCACAAGGCTGGATGCTTTGAAGAAGGAATGCCAAAAGAGGATTCACGAGAATCTCAAGCCCACGCTGGAAACTCGTATTCGCCAGTTCCTGCCTAATGTCCCCGGATGGGATCTCGTGCCCGCCTCGGCCGACGAAGATCCTGATCGCCAGACACTATTATTTCACTATCCCGGTTCGCTGACCGGGACGGTTGCCTATTTACGGCCAGTCGTGAAAATCGAAATGGGCGCCCGGTCTGATATAGAACCGTCCGCATCACCGTTAATTCGGCCATACCTGGCTGAAGCATTTCCGGAGATCTTAAAGGTAAGTGAATTTCCCGTGCATGCTCTTCTGCCAGAGCGGACATTTTGGGAGAAGGCCATGCTATTGCACGAGGAAACCTATCGTCCTGCCGACAAGGCCCGTAAAGTCCGGCTTGCCCGTCATTATTATGACCTATGGTGCTTGATTGAAAAGGGTGTAGCCGTTCGCGCCACCCAGGACTTGGACCTTTTCAAAAGGATTGCCGCACACCGTGAAATCTATTTCAACTGGTCTTGGATGGACTATGGCACTTTACGCAAAGGGGCGCTCCGGCTTCTACCCCTAGAAAGCCAGATACAGGACTGGCGACGCGATTATCAAGCTATGGCTGGCGAGATGTTCTTTGGCAAAGTTCCCTCCTTCGACGAAATCATGCGCGTCGTCGGGAATTTTGAAAAACGATTCAACGACCCAAGTAACGGCCCCTCATAAACTCCTGCCCTGCGCATGGAATACGGCTAGGCCATCAGGATGGGCGAATGGGTGGCGATGATGAACTGGGAATTCAGCTTCACAAGTTGATGAAGACGGCTAAGCAGGGCTAGTTGCCTACTGGGGGATAGGGCGGCTTCGGGTTCATCGAGAAGATACAGCCCATTTCCACTGAA
>JBIKMI010000125.1:0-7839 GCA_044359285.1 Kiritimatiellia bacterium | reverse complement strand
ATCTCGCGAACGCTTGTGTATTATTTTATTTAATACATAACTTATTTACCATGAATCGGTTGCAACTATATGTTTCACGAACATCCAGAGATTGGCACGGAATGTGGTTATGAAGTCTGTCGCGATACATCGTGAACGTGAATTTGAAACAACAACAAGAAGGAGAAGTAAGCGTGAAAAGGGCAGGATGGATAGCAGGGATGATGGGAATGGGAATGACATTGGCGGGCGCCTTGCCCGCTCTGGCGCAAGAAGTCGCCACAACGGGAGCGACCGCAGTGACGGCCACTCCTGTGGCGGCTGCGTCAGCGGTGAATACGGGCGACACCGCCTGGGTATTGGTGAGCACGGCATTGGTCATGTTGATGACCATTCCGGGTCTGGCGTTATTCTACGGAGGGTTGGTCCGGAAAAAGAATGTGCTTTCCATTCTCATGCAGTGCTTCTTCCTGATGTGTGCCGTCACCTTGCAGTGGGTGGTCTTCGGGTACAGCTTGTCTTTCGGCCCGGACATCAAGGGGCTCATTGGAAATCTGGATTGGGCCATGCTGAAGAACGTGGGCCTGGAGCCGAATGCCGACTATGCCGGCACAATTCCGCATCAGGCCTTTATGATCTTCCAAATGATGTTTGCCGTGATTACACCGGCTCTGATCATCGGGGCCTTTGCTGAACGCATGAAGTTTGCCGCGTTTGTGGTGTTCATGCTGCTCTGGTCCACGATCGTCTATGATCCCGTGTGTCACTGGGTCTGGGGCATCGGCGGCTTTATCCGCAAAATGGGCGCGCTGGATTTCGCCGGCGGGACCGTGGTTCATATCAATGCGGGTGTGGCGGCCCTGGTTGCGGCCCTGGTGCTGGGACGGCGTTTGGGTTACCCCAACAAGCTCTCCCCTCCCCATAATCTGCCGTTCGCGGTCATGGGGGCGGCCCTGTTATGGTTCGGCTGGTACGGGTTTAACGCCGGAAGCGCCCTGGGCGCCAACGGGTTGGCAGCGAATGCCTTTGTGGTGACGCATGTGGCCACCGCGGTGGCCGGCTTGGCCTGGGCGATCATGGATGTGGTGTTTAACCGGCGCATGACCGTCCTGGGTCTGATCTCGGGTGCCGTTGCAGGACTCGTGGCCATTACCCCGGCCGCTGGATTCGTCACCGTGGGTGGCGCCATCGGAATCGGCTTGGGCGCGGGCGTCATCTGCTACCTGTTTGTCAGCTTCGTCAAGGAGAAGCTGGGTTATGATGATGCTCTGGATGCCTTCGGCGTGCACTGCGTGGGCGGGATCTGGGGCGCGTTGGCCACGGGTCTGTGGGCGACCACCACCGTCAATAGCGCGGGCGCGAACGGCCTGTTCTACGGGAACCCCGCTCAGTTCGTCATCCAGCTCAAGGCGGTGGCCATCACCGTGGCCTACTCAGGCGTGGTGAGCTTCGTCCTGCTGAAACTGGTCGACCTGGTGATCGGCTTGCGGGCAAAGGAACAATCCGAGCGGATTGGACTGGATCTGACCGACCATCGTGAAACCGGGTACACCATGCTCGACTAAGGAATCAACACAACAGCAATTAGCGAATGACGAAATCAAGGAAAGAAAGATTATGAAATACATCATAGCAGTGATTCAACCCGATCGGATGGATGAAGTCCTCGAGCGGTTAACGGACAAGAAAATCGACCTGGTCACGGTGACCAGCGTCATGGGGCGCGGTCGCCAGGGCGGGATCGCCCAGGTCTACCGCAGCCACAAGGAAGCGGGAACCCTCCTGAAGAAAATGAAGCTCGAGATTGCCGTGAACGATGAGTTCCTCAAGCCGGCTATCGAGGCTATCACGGGGGGGGCACGCACCGGGGAAGTCGGGGACGGAAAGATCTTCGTCCTTGACCTCGACCAGTGCATCCGCATCCGGACAGGCGAAACGGGCGGGTTGGCGATCGGGTAAAAATAAAAGATTCAGGAAAAGAAAACAGGAAATATCATGAAAAAAATAATCACAGGAATGATGGTCGGGGTATTGTGCGCAGGTTCAGCCAACATCGGAGGGGCTACTCCCTCCACTCAAATCTGGATTCCCTCAACGGATATTCAGCCGTTTAATGTCTGGCATTTGGGCCTGGATAATTATGTGCGGGCCACGGATAAGAGTCATTTCGTGGAAGGGCAACGCGACCCGAACATCTTTAATGCCGGGCTGACCGTGGGTGTGCTCCCCTTTGACACAGTGAAGGCGGAAGTCGGGGCCGATTACCTGGTGAATGGAACGGCCTATGACAATGATCCGTTCTATTTCAATGCCAAAGCGGGGACACCCGAAGGAACCTTTTACACGAATTCCGTCGGCCTGAACTCGCCCGCCCTCGCGATAGGCGGGTTCGGCTTCGGAACCAAAAAGAGCGGCGCGACCCGGACCGACCAGAACATCGTGTACGGTGAAGTGGGGCAAACCATCCCCGCCTTCGGCGCCCTCCCTTCCCTGGGCCGGTTCACGATCGGCTACTATTCAGGGAACAAGGAGGTGCTGCTAGGCACCGATGGCGAAGCCGCCAATGACGGGATCCTCGCCTCATGGGATCGCACCATGACTGAAATTTCCGACAAACTGTGGGTCGCGGTTGATTACATGGGTGGCGGAAACTTCAACAGCGGTCTCAGTTTCGGCGCGGCCTGGGCGTTCTCCAAAAACGTATCCGTGATCTTCGGGTACGACATGTGGGATGAACCCTCCCTTGCGGGCGCCGACACCTTCACCGCACAGTTGGACATCAACTTCCCATAACGAAGCAACTCAACCCTAACGAAGCAGGCCGCCCCCGGAAAGGGCGGCCTGTTTTTTTGGGCTTTGAAATTGTTTTTATTTTCAAGCAGCGTAGGATGAAGGGACATGAAAATGAGTCTTCCATTTTTCGCCGGCCTGATGGCACTCGTGTTGTTTGCCACGGAATCGCCCGCTAACCCCGCCCCGCCCCTGCCCCGCCGCTGGCTTTATCTCCAAACAGGCCTGCTTCCGGAAAAGCACATGAGAGAAACCGTGGCGCTCCTGGAACGGATCGCGGCCGAGGGATACACCGGCATCGTGTTCAATGACTTCAAATTCATGCGCTGGGATTCGATTCCTGACGGATATCAAAATAAATGGCAGGAGCTGCACGATACCTGCCGCCGGCTGAAGCTCGAGCTGGTGGCCGCCGTCATGCCCATGGGGTATTCCAACAGCCTCCTCAGTCGCGACCCGAATCTGGCGGAGGGGTTACCGGTGCGTGGCGCCACCTTTATCGTGCGTAACGGACTGCTGGTACCTGACGAAAAGATCGCGCTTCGCAATGGCGGGTTTGAGGCATTTCATGCCAATACCCCCGAAGGCTGGAAATTTACCGATGGGCCCGGCTCGATTTCGTTCATGGATACGAACGTCTTTTGCGAAGGGCGTGCCTCCCTCCGCATGCAGGAGGTAGCCACCTTCGAACCCAGGCACCGCCACGCCCGGGTCTGCCAGACGCTTCACCTTCAGCCGTTCCACGCCTATCGTGTGTCCGTCGCCGTCAAAACGCGCGACTGGGTTGCTGACGAAAACCGCGTCATGGTTCTGGGCGAAAAGGGACAGCGCCTGAACTTCCAAACCCCGGTGTTCGAGCGGACACAGGACTGGAAAACCATCGATATCACCTTCAATACCCTGGACTCCTCTAAGGTGACCCTCTTTCTGGGCACCTGGGCGGGGGAATCGGGCACCCTCTGGTGGGATGAGGCCCGGATTGAACCGGCTGGATTCATGAATGTGCTCCGGCGCCCGGGCGCCCCCCTCCACCTCTCCAGCGAGGATGGAACCGTGCGGTATCAGGAAGGGCGGGATGTCGAACCCGTCAGCGACCCGCTCGTGGGAATGGATCCCTGGGCAGGCGATTATAGTTCATGGCATGCCCAACCGGTCATCCGCATTATACCCACGGGCAGACTCCAGGAAGGCCAGCGGGTGCGTGCCGACTATTTCCACGCCGCCATCATTCATGACGGACAGGTCCCCTGTTGCATGAGCGAACCCAAGGTCTACGAAATCCTGACGGAGCATATCAAGCAGGTGCGCGATGCGATTCATCCGGACGGGTATATGATGATGCATGATGAAATCCGGGTTCAAGGCTGGGATGACTCCTGCAAAAAGCAAGGGGGCGAACCCGCCCGGATTCTCGGCAACAATGTCCGCCATTGTGTCGAGATTATCAAGGCCGCCGATCCGGGGAAGCCCCTGTTCATCTGGTCCGATATGTTTGATCCCACCCACAATGCCCGCCAGAGCGGTGCCTATTACCTGGTGAAGGGGAAGGGTCCCTGGTATGGAGCCTGGAAAGACCTGCCGGCCGAAGTGACCGTGGTCAGCTGGCAGATGGACCCCAAAACCCGGCGGCAATCACTGGAGCACTTCGCCCGGCTCGGCCACAAACAAATCCTCGCCGGCTATTATGATGGCGATCCTAAAATGATTACCGCCTGGCTCAAAGACGCCAGCGGGCTTCCAGGGGTGGACGGCGTGATGTACACCACCTGGCAAAGCAACTTCAAACACACCCGCGAGTTCGTGGATTGCGCCACCCCCGCCCCGTAATACGAGGTCTCTCCATTCGAATCTTGCCGTTCAATCCCTAAAATGGCAGGGTGGAAATCCATAGGGAGATCAGCATGATTCGAAAATTTACAGATAGAGCAGTGGAGCACCGGCCCGCGATGCGGGGCGGGACCGGCACCGTCACAGTCCGTCACTATTTTCAAAAAGAGGAGATTACGGCCAAAACGCGGCTCTGCGCGGCCCTGACCCTCCCCCCGGGCACGAGCATCGGCCCCCATCAACACGAGGGCGAGGACGAGGTCTATATCGTCACAAAGGGGTCAGGCCTGCTGGATGACGGGAAAACCCAGACCTCCGTTACGGTCGGGGATGCGATCCTGACAGGCAATGGCGAGTCTCACGCCATCTCCAACACCGGCCCCACCGATCTGGAAATCACGGCCGTCATCATGTGCTATGCCTGAGTGCCCGTCCATCCTGCCCAGCGCTCTGGTGTTTCCTGAAAAGACCCTTACCGGGCGTGGCACACGCTTCTCGTTATTCCAGGAGTGTCGCCGCTTCGGCCTGCGCGGACTGGTCGTCTATGGCGCCGCCTTGGAATACCAAGAGGGCCTGTCCGCCCTGCTCGCCCACGGTCCAGCCGATATGGCCATCCGGACGGTTCGCCACCAGGGTGACGAGCCCACCCTGAAACAGGTGGCCACGCTGATCCAAATAGCCAGGGCGCATCAGACCGACTGGATCGCAGGGATCGGCGGGGGCAGTATCATGGACCTGGCGAAAGCGGCCGCCGCTCTGGCCAAAGCTCCCCACCCGCCCGCCTCCTATCATGACGGGAGTCCGATCCCGGAGACGGGACTGATGTTCATAGCCATCCCCACCACTGCAGGAACGGGTGCCGAGGCCACCCTGAACTCGGTGCTGACCAATGAACTCACCGGCGTCAAGAAATCCATCCGTGCCGCAGGCATGATGGCCCGCATCGTGATCCTGGATGCCGACCTGCTCGCGTCCTGCCCGAAGGCCGTGATCGCCGGGTCAGGGATGGATGCCCTGACCCAGGCCATCGAAGCCTATACCAGCCGTAACGCCACCTGGTTGAGCGAGGCCCTCGCCCTGAAAGCGGCTCAACTGCTGGCCACTCATCTCGAACCCGTTTATCAGGAGGCCACCACACCGGATGCCGAACCGCTACTGGTCGGTAGCTACCTGGCCGGGGTGGCCCTTTCCTTTGCCCGCCTTGGCCTCGTGCATGGCCTGGCGCATCCCCTCGGCTCACTCTATCACCTGCCCCACGGCGTGGTCTGTGCCGCCTGCCTACCCTATGCCATTGAGCTCAACCGGAATGCCTATGGCTCCAAATATGACCACTTAAGCACGGCGCTGGGCGGGGATCTTCTGGAAACCATTCTGAAACTGAGGAAGCGGCTTAATGTAACCGCCCCGTTCCGGGGGCAACCCCTGCGTGAAGCGGACCTCATTATCCAGGAAACCCTGGCCTCCGGCTCGACCCGGGCCAACCCCAAACTCATCACCCGGGCCGATGTCGAGTGGATCCTGGAACGGCTCTTTAGCGGTTGAGATGAGCCAGTTACTGGCGACGGTTCTGAATAGTTACACCTATGATTCGCGTCACTTTTGCACTATAGTTGCGTCACTTCTGGAACGCCTTGCCAAGCGAGCCTGTTGAAACAGGAATGATTGGCTTTTCGAGCTGGGAGGGCCGACCGCTGTGTCGGCCATCTTTAGGCAAGCGGACGGGACAGAGCCCGTCCCTCCCAAGGAAACTATTCCGATGGGGATGTTTTTCGACAGGCAGTTCGGAATTATGGTGCGCTAGGAAGCTAAATGACGGGAGAGGCTATGAAAAAATATGCGATGTTGATGGGGTGTTCGCTGGCTCTTCTCTTTGTTTCGGCCTGTACCACACCCATCCTCCAGTCAGGCAGTTCGAGGCTCGCCATCCGGATTCTCCCGGAACCGGAGAATCAATGGCAAACGGCTAAGATTTTCCTGAATGGACACTGTGTTGAGACCGCCTTCCCCGATGATAACCTGAAAACCTTCGATCTGGCACCCGGGCCCTATGACGTCAAGATTGTCACCCCCGGCTACCAGACTTGCACCGAAAGCGTGTCACTGATTGAAGGCCGGAAACAACAGTATCTTGAATTCCATCCTAAAAAGGGCAGGGACGAATCTCTTAATGCGGCGATCAAACGATTCATGAGTAAATAGGCATCGACCTGATCGGCATCGGTAAATCATCGTACGTTCTGACTTGGTCATGCGGGTGTACGACATATCGCTCTCCATGTGGTGGTACACACGAAGCGCGCAACTTACTCCATGACCTGCTTACAAACGGAGTGCGGCAATGGCTGGCATTGCCTGCGGCATCTTAATGAAACGCGCACGAAAATAAACTATTGCATTATCTATATTAGTATTTATATTGATCATTAGTTTTGCCTTAACTACGGACGTCCAATGACGGCCGGAGGCAAAGAAAAGAAGCAGCAGGAGATATTATGAAGAAGGTTTGTGGAATCGCGCTGGCAGTGTTGGCATTGGCAGTAACAGGCGTCATGGCCGAAAAAGCACCGGTCGCAGCTGATAAAGGAGCTCCGGAAGCAACCAAGGAACTCGCGACACAGGACATGACCGCGGTCGGCACCGTGACCAAGCATGAGAACAAGAAGAAGGACGGCACTCCCATGATGACCTGGTTCAACCTGGTCGACGACGAAGGGAATGAGATCCGCCTGCCCAAGGGCAAAGTAGAAGAGTATGTCGGCACAAAGGTCAAAGCGACCGGAACCGGCTACAGCATGGAAAAGAAAGGCAAAACGATTCGTGCCTTCAAGACCATCGCCACCATCGAAAAAGTGGATGCCCCGGCGGCCAAGTAACTGTTTCAGGAGTCGGAATCCCACGATTCCGACTCCCTCTATCACCCCGTTTGGCAACGGGAATCAGATGCCTTTCCAGCGGCCGAAGTTGTCACGCCAGTATTGCCAGCTCCCGTATTTCGTTTTGCAGACCTCATGCAGCCAGCGCAGTCGCGGGATCGAGGACCTCATCGGCGGCATCTGGTCCTCCACGAAGGCTCGGAAGGCTTTTAGGTTGTAACAGGGGATAGCGGCGAACATATGGTGCTCGATATGGTACTCCATATGCCAGTACAGGAAAGAGCTCAGCGGATCGAGCCGCGCCGAGCCGCAGCTTATGCGGAAATCCGGGTGGTTGGCTTCGCAGGCGGCGTGCTGGTGCGTGCTACAG
>JBIKMI010000124.1:0-7844 GCA_044359285.1 Kiritimatiellia bacterium | reverse complement strand
TTGCCGGTCGTCGACCCAGTCGTCACACCACCGACACCCAGTGAGCCACCACCGCCGGTCTCGACACCGGTGGAAGCCGAGACTCCGCCTTCCGACCCGCCACCGGTCTTGCCTGCCGTCGACCCTGTCGTCATAACGTCGACACCCATCGACCCGCCACCGCCGGCGACGACACCGGTGGAGACCGGGAGTCCGCCTTCCGACCCGCCGCCGGTCTTGCCGGCCGTCGACCCCGTGGTCATCACGCCGACACCTAGCGACCCGCTACCGCCCGCGACGACACCGGTGGAGGCCGAGACGCCGCCTTCCGACCCGCCGCCGGTCTTGCCGGCCATCGACCCCGTGGTCACACCGCCGACACCCAGTGAGCCACCACCGCTGGCGTCGACACCGGTGGAAGCCGATCTCCCGCCTCCAGCGCCAACGCCGGTGTCTCCGGTCGCCGACACCGTGGCCACACCACCACCACCCAGTGAGCAGCCTCCGCCTGCCTTGGAACCCGAACCCCTGGCCATCCCGCCTTCAACACTGGAGCCAGCACCCACGCCGCCACCGCCGGCCTCGACGCCGGTGGAAGCCGAGTTACCGACGCCAGTCTCGCCAGTCGTCGCTACCGTAGTCGCACCGCCTCCGCCGGCCTTGGAACCCGAACCCCTGGCCACGCCGCCTGCCACGCCTGAGCCGACGCCCATACCGCCACCCCTGGCCGTCGACCCCGTCGGCATGACGCCGCCATCCAGTGAGCCACCACCGCCCGCCTCGCCACCAGTAGTAATCGAGCCGCCACCGCCAACGCCGGCGCCGGTGTTACCAGTCGTTGAACCCGTCGTCATAACGCCGCCACCGTCAGTCTCGACGCCGGTCCCCGAGGCGCCACCGCCCTCAACGACCAACGACCAACAACCAACAACCAACGACCAATAAACTGCGTGTTTCGCAACATATCTTGGTCCTGACGGCTTGGACAGGTTACCTGTCCCCAACGGCCCCTTTGGAGTGCGCTGGCTTGACAGCGCTTTCATAAGGCCCGGCTTGACGGGCCGCATCACGGTGCGTCAAGCCGCACCGAATAAAAGCGGCGTCAAGCCGCCGCACTCCAAAGCCCCGCATTCCGGGACGACGGAGGTTGCTATCCGCTGATGCAAAAATCGTTACCTCCGCAGATATACAAAATCAGATCGACTGTGCGAAAATTCCGAAAATAAAGGAGTGCACGTGATGAAAAAAATAAAAGCTGTTCCTGTGTTATTGCCGGAAGGTGCGGAACGATTTACGCGTGGTCGCAAGCGTGGGGAGGCATCCTTTACCGCGCCGCCGTCGCATAAAGGTTTGCCGGATGATTACGCGGCAGTACTGGGAGAAATCAAGCAACGCATACAGTCGGAGCGTTTACGCGTCGTTCTGGCCGCCAACTCCGCGATGGTTAGGCTGTATTGGGATATTGGGCGGCTGATTCTGGGGCGCCAAAAAACCGAAGGGTGGGGGGCGAAAGTCATTGATCGCCTTTCCGGTGATTTGCAGCTGGCTTACCCTGATATGGCAGGACTGTCGTCTCGCAACTTACTCTTCATGCGGGCTTTTGCTGCCACCTACCCTGATCAAGCAATAGTGAAACAGCTTGTTTCACTATTGCCGTGGGGGCATGTTATTAAGCTTCTTCAAAAGATCAAAGATCCCGACATTCGTATATGGTATATCAAAGCCAGTATTGCGCATGGTTGGTCTCGTAATATTCTTCAATTTCAAATTGATGCCGCTGCCCACGAACGCCAGGGCAGGGCCCTCAATAACTTCCCCGACACCCTGCTGCCTGCTGATTCGGATATGGCGGTCCAGGTTTTCAAAGATCCTTACCTGTTTGATTTCCTCGGTACCGCTGATCCCCGGCGCGAGCGGGAGGTGGAGCAGCAGTTGGTAGATCACATCCAGCGCTTCCTGCTCGAACTGGGGGCCGGCTTCGCCTTTGTTGGCCGTCAGGTCCATTTGGAGTTCGCCAGTGCTGACTATTACATCGACCTGCTGTTCTATCACCTGAAGCTACGTTGTTACGTGGTGGTGGAGCTTAAGGCCGTGCCTTTCGAGCCCGCTTTTGTCGGCACGCTGAACATGTATCTTTCCGCGGTGGATGATCTATTGCGGCATTCCGACGACAAACCGTCCATTGGACTGTTGCTTTGTCGCTCTAAGAATAAGCTGGTGGCGGAATACGCCTTATCTGGTTTCAAGAAGCCCATAGGTGTGGCGGAATGGGAAGCTCAGATTACCAAAAATCTGCCCAAGGAATTACGGAGTAGCCTGCCCTCGGTAGCGGAGATTGAATTTGAACTGACTCGGCGTAGCAAGTAGGGCAAATGTCTTTAGCCTGTTGATTGCGCAACACGCCAAACACGCATTGTGCACGCTGTTTAGCCGCCAGAATTCACGACCAAAACAGCCTCAAGCCTCCGCACTCCAAAGCCCCGCCCGTACACGTACACGCGGGCCTTTCGTCTCTCCCCACTATCTCACCCAATAACCATCAACAAATAACGATTAACCCTGGCGGTCCTATGGGACGCCAGTGAACTATTTTAATTGTATTCCACCCGAATCACAATTTGGCTATTTTTTCCACATGGAGGAAATGCCATGGCGCGCCGAAGGAAGAACGAATCAATTTTTGTAATGATGATGGATGCCCCTTGGTGGTTGGGGGTGGCCGCAGCCGCTGCCTTTTATTTCGGAGTGGGGAAAATAGCTCCAGCGATGATGGATCATGGAGTGACAGGCGGTGTCATAGCAAATCCAACAATTTCAAACGAGGTTGTGGTTCATATTTGCTTGATATTTAAGTCGTTATGTAACTTTACCGAACTATGTTTGTCTGTTTTAGCGTTAAAAATGATGCTGACGATCATTATAAGCTCGTTTTTGGGCTAAAATAGTGTATAATATAAGCTGTTTTTGAGCGCATAATCAATAGTAAATACAACAAAGAGAATGGTTTACGATATGAAGAAATCGCAAATGGCTCGGGTTGTTGAATTTGATAAATTAGTGAATAGCAAAGGATATCCTAATGTCCATAGATTTAGTGTTGATTATGAGGTTTCAGGCCGGACTATTGCGCGAGATATTGAGTATTTACGAGACACATTAGGTGCGCCTTTGGAGTATGATCTGGCTAGAAACGGGTACTACTACAGTGAACCCTGGAATCTCCCCGCAGTGATCACGCTTTCCACAATTAAGGAGGATCAGATTTCGATCCTTATCGAACAGATAAAGGGATTGAACCTTTCAGAACGGGAATTTGTTATAAATTCAGTTGGTTTTGGTAATCCCATTGTTCAACCCGAAACGTTGGAACCCCGCCACCTTGCAGTTGCATGACAATAATATTGAATATGGGTTTGATTATAAGGAAAGAGAGGGTGATATGAATGATGAGGCGCGTCAAATAGATCGTGGGATCAATGTGAAAGTTGTTATCCAGTGTGCAGGCAGGAAATTTAAGGCGTCAACTTTTTCCCTGCACGACGAGGCGCTTACATTTGTTGCAAATCCGGGATTAGTGTTTCCGGACGGCCGTGCGCCCTGGGATGCGCTCCCTGATTTTGGTGGCCGTACTTGGATTGATTGTGTCCGGGACTATAATGATAAAAATATTTTGCCGCTGGGTGTGGCTCTATGGGCGCGGGATTGTCCAGGCGCTGGTTCAGCATGGCCGATTGCCGTCGTTCTCGTCCCTCTGGCAAAGTTGTCCCTTGGAACGGGCCGCCAACGCCGCCATGAGTCGAAACGACGGGGTTTTCGCCGTTGTAGGCCCGCCCTCTGCGGCGGGCGTCTTAATTATTCAAATAACTCAACAGAAACTTGCAAATAGTGAAATGTTATGTATAGTAATCAGGAAATGCAGCCTCAAAAACAGTTAGAAAAAGTGCTGAAGAGTCTGGCGGATGCCGATCATTACCTCTTTTCGACCTCAGATCTGCAGGGGGTGTTCGGGAAGCAGGAGGGGCTTTTGGTGCACTTGAGTCGGGCCGAAAAAGCCGGGATTCTCAAGCGGGTGTGTCGTGGGATTTATCTTTATCCGCAGGTTGAGTATCCCCGTGGGCGGATCTTGTTCCATACGGCGGCATTGCTCCGGGCCGGTGAGTTCAATTACATCAGCCTCGAGACCGCCTTGAGCGATGCCGGCATCATTTCCCAGATTCCAATCAACTCGATCACCCTGATGTCCTCGGGGCGCAGCAGCGTGATCCGGTGCGGCGATTTCGGTCGCATCGAGTTTGTGCATACGACCCGGCGGCCGGAGGAACTGGCGGGGCTTCTCTCCTACGATCCCGCCTACCGGCTTTGGCGGGCCTCACCGGAACTGGTCCTGCGGGATATGAGGGCCACCCGTCGCAACAAGGATCTGATCAATTGGGAGGTGGCTCGTGAATTTATTTGACCAGTTAGTCGATGAGGCCATGCGGGCCAACCCTGAACTGACTCCGGTGCGGGCGGTGGTTGAAAAGGAATTGCTCCATCATGATATCTTGAGGGAGATGAGCACCGCCGGCTTACTGGCCGGCATGACGTTCATCGGGGGAACCTGCCTGCGCGCCTGTTATGGATCGCCCCGCTTGAGTGAGGATCTCGATTTTACGGGAGGGCAGCATTTCACCCGCCAGACACTGGGCTCGCTCGCCGCGGTGTTGACCGGCAAGCTGGAGAAGAAGTATTCCCTGAAGGTCCAGGTGGCGGAGCCGGTGAAGGAGACCTCGGGAGTGGATACGTGGAAGATGACCGTGCTCACGCATCCGGAGAGACGGGATCTGCCGCCGCAACGGATCCATATCGACATTTGCGCCGTGCCTAGCCATGTCAGCCGGCCGATGATGCTGCGAAATTTCTACGGGGTCGATATGGGGACCTCCGGCCTGATCATCCGGGCTCAAAGCAGGGAAGAGATTTTTGCGGACAAACTGATCGCCTTGGCATTCCGGCCGAACCGGATAAAGAACCGGGATCTGTGGGATATCCTCTGGCTGAAGCAACAGGGGATAGAGATGGCGTCCGCGCTGATCCCCCTCAAGATTGCCGATCACCGGCGAGCGAGCGAGGAATTCATGGATCAGATCCGGTTGCGCACCGCCAGCCTGGCGGATGATCCTTCCGTACGCATGGCCTTTATCGATGAGATGCGACGGTTTTTACCCGCGAAACTCGCTACCGAGACTCTGGAAAAGGAGGACTTTTGGGCTTATCTTTCCGGCCTGATCAAGGAGGAAGGCCAGCGGGCGATCGCCACCGTCAGGACTGAACACGCCTGAAAGTCTCCATGCCGGCTCATGATCATCCATCTGATCACTGTCCAGTATCCGTGGATGTCGATGCCGTGTCTCACTCAATGGAGGGCGCTGGCTTGACAGCGCTTTCATGAGGGGATCTTTCATTGATCCAACCGGGAAGAATTTGAACAGAAGCACGCGGAGATCGCTAAGAGAAAAGGGGGGTGCTTCGCGGAATTCCATTAGATTATATACTAGTTGACTATATAGACAGTTATATCTAAACTTTAGAAATGCATATGAATTACACTCGGGCGAATAACTGGATGGAGCAGGTGATAAGTGCCGCTATTGAAGTTCATAGGCATAAAGGGCCTGGTCTCCTTGAAGAGATCTACGAGAAGTGCCTGATGCGTGAATTTGAGTTGCGGGGAATGCCCGCCATTAATCAAGTGCGTGTCCCTGTTGAGTATAAAGGCGTTACATTCGACCAGGAACTTCGGCTCGATGCGATTATAGATCGCTGCCTGATCGTAGAAATAAAAGCGGTTGAATGTGTTCTCCCTGTGCATAAGGCTCAACTTCTCTCGTATATGAAGTTGATGGATGTTCCGGTCGGCCTCTTAATTAATTTTCATGCGAGACTTCTAAGGGATGGACTTTCGAGAATGGTTTTGCGTGGAGCAGATCTTGAAGATGTTGATTTCTAAATCCTGCCCCGCCCCATGCGGCGAGCACGCCGCATGGGGCCTTCGCGGGCTCTGCGTGCTTCTGTTCAAAACTCTTCGGATTTCTATTATATTTCGATAACTCAAGCTGGTTGACCAAAGCCAGCGGTAGGCGTAGTGCCCCCTTATGCGTAGGAGCCGGCCGCTTTGGTCAATTCATTCTTGAGACTATCAACCAGTTCCGGGGGCGAGAGGGCCTTGGCCGCTGAACCCCATGAAAGAATCCATGTCTTGACCTCTGTTAGGTGGTTCACATCGAAGGAAATGATGACACTTCCATCCTTCTGGGGTGCGACGGATTGGTGTTTGTGCCAGGTTCGTTCCGTCGCGTAGGGGGCCGCCCCCGGCGTGAACTGGACCGACACGGTATAATTAGTGTCGCCATGCATGATGCCGAACTGGTTTTTAAAGAAAATCTCCTTTTTGGCTTCGTCAGGCATGGTGAATTTACCCTTGAGCACCTCGGCTACGCAGATGCGGGAGACCGCGAAATTTCGGATCGCATTCTCCTTGTGACAGAAGCCGATGAGATACCATTCGCTGTGGAAGTTGATCAGGTGATAGGGGTTTACCCGGCGGGTCACCTTCGGCTTGAGTGGCGTGGTGTGCGTGATGGCTACGGTATTGTTAGCGGACACCGCCTTGGCCAGGGTGGTCCAGATCTTCTGGTTGATAAGCCGTGGGGGATACGGTGTGAATGAAATGCGTTCGTTCACCCAGGCCGGATGCATGGAAATGGCGCCATCAGGAAGTGATTTTGAAATCCGGTCAAATACCGCCTTGAGTTTGGGATACAGCGGCGTGCCGATGTACTGTTCCAACGCTTTCTCGGCAATGCAGATTGCAAAGGCATCCCCTTCGGAGATATTCAGGGCCGGCAGGTCCCATTCCGGTTCCGTGAAATAATAGCCTTTCTTGAGGGGGTCATACTCGATAGGGGCATCCATCTGATATTTGAGGAATTCGATATCGCGCAAGATTGTCTTGCTGCTGACCTCATGGCCGGCGGCCAGTTTGATGCTGTTCGGGAATTTACCGCTCTTGATCTCCTGTTTGATGTACAGCAGACGGATCAATTGGGACTTGTTTCCGGACATGTGAGTCTCCTTGTTGTGATTAGGTGACTGTAGGACTGAATGGCAATATCAAGCAAGGTGAATTCACTTGTATCCTAGTGTCCTGTAAGACGAAAAAGCTAAATAAGGAAGAGGGGGATTTTGAACAGAAGCACGCAAAGATCGCGAAGAAAATACTTCACCACTGATTGGGGAAATGAAGGAAATCCAGATAATGTTTAGCGATTTAATGTCTGGTGAGTACCCCAGCCATCAAATCGCCAAACGGTTTTCTTTATTGGAAGAAGCACCATGGAAGGATTTTTGGATCGGGTACTCCCGAACAAGAAATGCCGCCATATTGTCTTGATCTTCGCGGTCTTCGCGAGCTTCCCCGGCCTTCGTAGCCTTGGCGAAGTAGGCTGTTCAAATTCTTATTTTTTTCCTGAAGTGACGGACACTCCTTGTCCTCTCGTTTTGGTAAAATATACGCCAACACCATTTACAAGGAGCAGACGATGACGAACAGCAAACTGGCAATACGGATTTCTTCGGCACACGCCAACCATCACCTCTGGAATAACCACGGTACCTGGTGGTGTCATTACACCGTGCATTTGCCGGATTATACCAAGAAGCGGGTCCGGGTGTCGCTGGATACGCGAAATCCTATCCAGGCGATGACGCTGAGGGATCGCCTCTTTGAAAAGGTTTCGTATTTATGACACTTATGACACAGCCCCTTGTGGTAAAGCGCCTTAACCAGCTGTTAAAATGACAAGAAAATGAAATCGGAGCATTAT
>JBIKMI010000123.1:0-7851 GCA_044359285.1 Kiritimatiellia bacterium | reverse complement strand
CAGGCGCGCATGCCAGTCGCCGCTTTTGAGCGCGCTGTGCACGAACCAGCTCGCGTTCTGGCATTCGAGGTCGTAGTCGAACTGCGGGTCGGCGATGTCGAGCTTCCGCTTCAGCAGCGCCGGATCCGCGGGAACCGGATTGATGCACCAGATGGCCGCGGGAACCGGAGCCGATGCGGCATCCGGCAGCGGACAACTTGCGCCGCCGGCCGGCACGGCGCATTGCAGCCGTTCAGGGACCACCGCTTTGGTCGGCGCCGCCGCGCTCTTGCAGGCGAACGTCTCATCCGCCGCGGTGATATCCCGGTCCAGGTTCAAGTCCATGTACAACACATCATAGCCCTTGCCGGTGCCCTGGGACTCATCCAACACCATGGCCATGACGCTCTTCCCTTCCGGCCCGAAGGCGAAGAAACGGTACGCCGGTTTCTCCGAGACGTATTTCGGCTCCTTCAGCGTCCGGTCGATCTTGGTGTGGTCGAACACCGGCTTCGCTTCCGGGCACGGCAACACGGTCGTCCGGTTGATCGCCGCCGGCTCCTTGGGCGCAACATCCGGCGCCATCGGCTTGGCCGCCTGCTCCGCGGCACCAACCATGCCGATCATCCCGCTCATCACCAATAACACAAAACCCTTGTTCGCTTTCATTCTCATAATCCTTTCCACTCCTGACACCCGACACCTCATATCTCACAACATCGCCATCATTCATCACAACCGCTCATCCGCCGCAGGCGCCCGCGGCGCGGGCAGCGGCTCGTCTTTCGCCGGCTCATCGACTTCATCCTTGCTTACCTTTACCGGCGCGGCAGCGGCCGGAGCCGCAGGGGCAGCCGCCGGCGGTGTCTTGGCGGGGGGTTCGGTGGCCGCCGCCTTGGCCTTCTTCTCGATGCCGCTCAGCACGGACATAGCGGACGCGTAGACGTTCGTGGCGTCCCCCAGGGTGCCCAGATTCCAGGCGTAGTCCGGCGCCAGCAGGGCAGCGTCCATGTTGCGCTCGAGGACAGCGACGGTCAGTTTGACCGCCTCATCGGGCCGAAACGCATCGTTGGCGGGAACGCCGGGGTCCGCCAGCGGGATCAGGACGGCCATCGGCGAACCGTCCTTGCGCAGCGCGCCCTTGAGCGGGCGGTTCAGCTTTCCTGCCAGCGCGCCCAGCACCCGTTCGCTGGACGCCACGTCGCTGACCGCGCCCGCTTCGCCGCAGGCGGCGAACGCCGCGCCCGCGCTTTGGAGGAACGACTTGCCCTCCGCCGTGGCCGGGGCCTGGAGGATGGCAAGGCCGCCGCGCTTGAAGAAGCCTTCCAGCGAGCGGCGCGTGGCCTCATCCGCAGTAAATGCGCCTTTGCCGGAGGCGAACAGGAGAGGAGCGATCTCAAGATCAGGCGAAGTCAGCGGCCATTTCAACTCCGTGTAGTACCAGGGCGCTTCGGCCTTCCGCGCAAGCGCCATCACCACAGGCTCAACGGTCGGCGGCATCGGCGTTCCCTCGCCCCAGCGGCATACCGCGACGGGTGGCCGGACGTGCCTGGACAGGGCCGCGAGCGCGAAGGAGGTGGCCAGCGCCGGCGGGTCGCCAAAGGCATGTATTCCACTACCCCAGTTCCACCGGACGTGCGCCACGCCTCGATCCATCAGCTTTCCCTGAGCCTTGGGATCGTAGCGATCCAGGGAGGAAAAGCGGGCGCGCGTGGCGGATGAGAAGAGCGGAACGTACTCGGCGGGGGTAGATGCCCAGCAGCCTTTCGGCTGGAGGCGGCCCACGATGTCATGGTTCAGGCGCATGGCCGTGCCGCGCCGATCCTGGAGGGACGTGCCCGGCCGGACACAGGCATCGCCGGCATAGAATCCGGCGTCGTACGCCGGACTCATCCCTCCGGATTTCTCCGGCGGCCTGATATCCGGCAGCGCCATGGCGCTCTCGCCGGCTCGCGCAAGTCCGGCGGCCAGATTCCGAGGGAACTTCGCCTGCACCTTGGCCAGTCCGGCAATGCGCGCGGCGTTCAGCAGCGCGGAGTAGCCCTGCAGGCAACTGGCCGCCGTTTGAGGGGACGGCAGGGGCTTGAAACTATTCACATCCACCGGAATGCCAGGCATCCCCATCGTCTTGCCATAGCGCTCGAACACCTTTACCGGCTGGTGGATATTGGCTTCCGTCCAGCCGCCATCCGAGCCCTGCAGTTGCGCCAGCGCATGAACCGCCCGCGCCATGACGGCTTCCGCTGTTTCGGGCGGGGGAATGCGGGCCTTTCCCGTCGCCGCAGGCTTCGCGGTCCCGGGGCGCCAGGTCTTCTCCGGCAACCGGCCGGCATCCGACACCTCACGCAAGGCAAACAGCACGAGAGCCGTGTTTTCGAGGTCGGCGGAGATCTGGTTGAGGACATAGTCCGGCAGCCCGGCGGTGCCGATGATCGGCACGGCGTTACCGTCTCCATGTTGCATCTGCCATGTGTCAACCTCGTCGAGCTTGCGGGCCAGCATCGAGACCCTATGAATGTCCGCTTGAAGGGCCGCCGCCATGGCCTGAACCTGCGCCTTGGCCTCTTCCGCCTTCTCGGCGGCTCGCGCCGCAGTTTTGGCGGACTGTCCCGATGAGGGCTTGGCTTTTGCCGAAACCATACCCTTGCCAAATGCCGCCTCCTCCTGCGCCATGAGGTACTCCAAGAGCGGGAGATTGATGCAACAGGGCCCCCAGAGCCCGCGTGCCGCTCCCTCGGTGATCTGTCCGTCAAGCAGTTTGGAGGCGAGTTTCCGGGTCAGATCCTCCGCCTGCTGGCCGGACAAGCGGGAGAATGCCGTCGCCATCCATGCCAGATCCCATGTGGCATCCGGCATGCCGTACAACTCGACAAACTCCGCCAGATTGCCGGCCACCTTGCTCACCGCCGGGTCGTCGCCGGGCACGCCGGCCTCCCGCAGGGCATAGAGCGCCATGGCATTCTGGCCGAGGCGGCCGAAAAACCACATGTTGCCCCCGGGGCCGCCGTAGATAGGTTCCCCGACCGTCTTGGAAATGGAACCGTTGGGATCATACTCCATCCTTTCGGGACCGCCTTCCGGCGAGATCATCCGCTTCACGCGCTGCAGTTGAACCGGCACCAGCGCCTTCGACGACTGGGAACTCTCGCCGGGCGCCCGCCGGTAGACCGTGTATGTCTCGTACTCGTACAGTGGCGTGGGCCGCATCGAGAAGCGCCTGACCGTGTTGGTGTATCCGACAATGGTTCGCTGGCGATACGGCGGGGCGATCCAGCCCTCCGGGTCGGCGGCCGACCGCTCCTTGAGGTAGGCCACCCCGCGCGCGATCGCGGCGCGCGTCGCCCAGTTCAAGGCTACCGGATCGGGCGCCTCCGCCGCGGCGGCAGCCGTTGCGCAAAGCACCCCGCCCGGCAGTCCCAGCATAAACAAACAGACCATGTATACGGGACCAAAGGTTTGGAGCCACGGTTTTGAAACACAGGCGTTTGATTTCCGTATTCCGCGACTTGGACTTTTGATTGTCGGCATGATCAGCTTTCCTTCACCGGCGGATTAATACTTTTCGCACTTATCTTATCCGTGGACACATTCTGGCACGGATCATATGCTTACAACAATTCAACCAACTGTGCAGTTATGTCAATTTGCCATGCAGTTATGGTGGTGTTGTTTCCTTCTCACCGGATTGAGCCGCTTTCCACCTCACATACGGACCTTCCGGAATCACGGCGACCGTCCTGGCTCCTGACACTTAATCCCACACTTCATCGGTTACACTTACTCCTATCACTTAGTCGACTAAGCGGTTCGATTAAGCGTATCCGACTAAGGGTGGCGATTAAGTGTGAATGCCCCCTTCCCCCTGATCACTTCCTCACGCCGCCCCGCAGGATCAGCCGTTTCGCCGCGGGGTCGATGCCGTGGTCGCGGAAGTTGAGCGAGACGCAGGCGAAGTCGTCCCGCTGGCGCTGCAGCTCGACGAGCTGCCGGAAGTCCTCGCGCTTGGTGATCACCGCGCCGCGCTCCTTCACCGCGATCGGGAAGCCGCCGTCGTGGGCGAAGAGATAGACATAGGGCGCGAGGATCGCGCGCATGGGCGCGAAGTCGAAGACCGCCTTGTCGCACCCCTCCCCGGTATGATCGCCGACCTGCAATCGTTTCGGGTCCGTGCCGTAGGGCGCGAAGCCCGCCATCCACTGCATGGCCCGCTCCGTCGGCGTCTCCGAGGTGAGCAGCAGCTCCGGATGTCGCTCGCGCAGCGTGGTGAAGATGATCTCCAGGCCGCTACTGGTGTTGCCGTAGCCCGGGTCGTTGGGCTGGCCGTCGATGCCGTCGAACATGAAGCCGTCCACGCCGAGGCCGATCAGCCGGCTGAGCCCCTTGATGACATGCTCCCGCCAGGGCTTGTAGTTCGGGTTGATCTTGCCGAGGGGGATCGGAAAGTCGTATTCCCTGCCCGCCGCCGGCCAGTGCGCCTCGCGCCAGTAGCCGGTGCGGATGACGGCGGGGAAGAATGTCTCGCGGTACTCGCGCACGGTCATGTCCAGGATGTACACGGAGCCGTGCAGGACGATGCGGAAGCCGCGCTTGTGGGCCACGGCGCACAGGCGCTTGAGGCCCGCGTCGCCGCCGTTGCGCTTGCCCGTCTCGTACATGCCGAGGCGCGGGCCGTAGCCGTCGTCCCAGCCCATGAGGTAGAGCATGGTGTCGCGCGGCGCGTCGATGCGTTCCAGCTCCGCCGTCAGGCGCTCGACATCCTTGAAGTCATGGCACTGGGTGCCGTCGTTCTTGATCAGCCAGAGGCCGACGACCGAACGGGTCTGGTGGAACCAGGCCGGGATGTTGGGATTCTCTTCGCGCGGCTTGAGTTTGAACTCGCGGCCGATCCAGCGGCCGTATTCCGCCGCCGCCTCCTCGAAGGAGTCGAAGACCTCGAACTCGACCGGCGGCATCCAGCCCGTGCGCTGCGGATAGGGCGACTTCACCTCCCAGCGCCAGTTTAGCGTCCAGCCTTCATCGTCCTTCACGATCGTCCCGGCGGTGTAGGCCTCGCCCACCTGCCACTTGCAGACGAAGCGCAGCACCTTGCCCTGCCACTTGAACATCACGAGCTTGAGGCAGCCGTAGGTGAAGTTGTTGCGTAGCACCAGGCCCGGGGCGGTGGAGGCGGGGTAATGCGTCTGCCAGGCCCAGAGCGAGGTGTTCTTGGGCAGCTTCACCGAGAAGCCGACCTCGTCGATGCCGAGGTTGTGGTGGACCTTCAGCGCGGCCCGCATCGTGATGGCCACGGCCTTGCCCTTGGGGGTGACCTTGAACTCGCCGCGTCGCTTGTCGTCTTCGATGCGCCCCGTACCTGCCCGGCACGCGCTCACCGGCACCTTCTGGCCGAGCTGGACGTACCAGTCGATCGGAGATGTATGCTTCGCCGGGCCGAAATCAAAGGTGATGGCCTTGCCGCCCCGCACCAAACTGCAACATTCTTTTTTCATGGAACTTGTTCTCCTGGTTTTCATAATCATCTTTCCGTCATCCCTGAACCCTGACTCCTGACACCTGTCCCCTTCCCTGCCCCTACGCCACCGGCAGGATGCGCTGCGGGTTCCGGCGCATGATCCAGTCCTCCTCCTCGGCGGTCAGGCCCAGCTTGCGGAACGCCGGCAGGGTGTGCGTGTACATGTTGAGGAACAGAGGCGGCGGCGCAACAATACTGAAAGCGAACGGGCCGCTCTCGGAACAGAACGCACCGTCGAGGCTGAAGCAGACATGCGCGCCCAAGCCGCGCTCGAACACCTCGTGGATCCCCTCCACCAGCGGCCGCCAGCGTTCGATGTCCGCCAGGTTAGCGATGCCGAAGTTCGTCGGCAGGTAGTTCGCGCCCCGCCGCATCCACTCCATGCAGGTCTTTCGCGTTTCCGGATTCATCAGATGGCGCGCCGTGTGCCCGATGACCAGGCGCGATAGATCCACCCCTTCCTCGTCCATCAGCCGCAGTTGGGCGATGTCGCCCCCGGGAGGGCAGTGGGTGGTGATGTGCACGCCGGTCTGCTTCTGCGCCCGGGCCACCACCCGGGCCGCCTTGATCTCCATCTCCGTCATCTGTGTGGCGCTGGTGCCGAACTTGAGTCCGCCGGCGCGGATCCCCGTGCCGTGGATGCCCTCCGCCACCTCGCGCACGCAGAACGCCACCAGCTCCTCGATGGAATGGTCGAGCAACATGGGCGAGATGCCGTCCTCGGCGCGGTGCTTGGCCCAGTACTTGCCGCCCTCCACCTGCCGGTAGAAGCCGCTGATCAGGATGCAGTGCATCCCCGTCAGCTCCGTGACCTCGCGGTAGAAGGTCGGCCAGGCGCGCCAAGGATTCATGGAGGTCTCCACCCAGGCGCAGGGCCCGTACTGTTCCACACAGGCCTTCATGTGCGGCACCGCCTCGCGCATCAGGAATGCGCGCCGCTCCGCGCGGATCGGCCGCTCTTCGCGGATCAGGCAGTCCTTCTCCCAGTCGAACATGTCCGCGTGCAGGTGCTCGTGCATCTGCACCTTACCCAGAGCCTCCGGAGCCACCGGACCGCACGCCGTGATCACCTTGCCGACCAGCGGTTTCATCGAACTGTGCATAAACATCCTCCAGTTAAGTTACCTCTATTCAAGACTTCATTTTGAGCACGCGGGCTGGGTTTCCGGCCATGATGCTATTCGGTTCGACATTTTTCACCACCACCGCGCCCATGCCGATGGTCGAGTTCCGGCCGATGCGCAGGCACTGCCGCACCGTGCAGGACTGGCCGAGATAGACGCCGGTCTCGACATGCACCGCGCCGGCCAGCGTCACCTTGCTGGCAAAGACCACCAGGTCCTCGATCACGTCGTCATGGTTGATGGTGGCGCCGCCCAGCGCGAAGACGCGGTTGCCGATCACGGCGTTCAAGCCGACGAAGGCTTCCGGGTACAGCACGCAGCCCTTGCCGATGCGGACGGTCGGATGGATGAAGCTGTTGGGATCGATCAGATTCGTCAGCCGGTCCACGGGCAGAGGCACCGACTTCGGGAACTCGTTGTCGGGCACCAGCAGCGCAGCGGGGTGAGCGGCGAGAATTGCGTCAAACGTCTCCACGCTGCCGAGCACCGGATTCCCGGCGAATTCAGTCCGCTCGGTCGCCTTAGGCGCGATGTGGCCGAGCAGTTTCCAAGTGGGAGCCTGGCGGTTGATGCGCTCAACGATGTGCGCCATCTCGCCGCCATGCACTCCCGTCCCGAGAATGATCAGGTCACGCATCATGCGACTTCTCCATTTTCCGTGTTCGTCTTTGTCTTCATCTCCTGCCTCCTGCCCCAGACACTTAATCCCACACTTCATCGGTTACACTTACTCCTATCACTTAGTCGACTAAGCGGTTCGATTAAGCGTATCCGACTAAGGGTGGCGATTAAGTGTGAATGCCTCCTGCCTCCTGACCCCTGACTCCTGACTCCTGACTCCTGACCCCTGACTCCTGATCACTTCCTCACCCCGCCCCGCAGGATCAGCCGTTTCGCCTCCGGGTCGATGCCGTGGTCGCGGAAATTCAGCGACACGCAGGCGAAGTCGTCACGCTGGCGCTGCAACTCGACGACCTGCCGGAAGTCCTCGCGCTTGACGTAGACCGGGCCGTGTTCCTTCACCGCGATCGGGAAGCCGCCGTCGTGGGCGAAGAGGTAGACATACGGGGACAGGATCGCGCGCATGGGTGCGAAGTCGAAGACCGCCTTCTCGCTCCCCTCCCCTGTATGCTCGCCGACCTGTAGGCGCTTGGGGTCCGTGCCGTAAGGCGCGAAACCCGCCACCCACTGCATGGAACGCTCCGTCGGCGTCTCCGAGGTCAGGAGCAGCCCAGG
>JBIKMI010000122.1:0-7900 GCA_044359285.1 Kiritimatiellia bacterium | reverse complement strand
GCTGGTTACTGTGATTGTGCGTGAGGTCGGCCCCCTGCTGGTCAACTTCATCGTCATTGGGCGCAGTGCCACGGCCATGGCCGCCGAGCTGGCGGGAATGAAGGTGCGCCGGGAAGTGGATGTTCTTGATGCCCAGGGACTGGATCCTCTGGCTGTTCTGGTGATGCCACGGGCCATTTCCATGGCGGTTTGCGTGTTTGGTCTGGCGATGCTGTTCATCCTCTTCTCTTTCGTCAGCGGGTATCTCTCGGGGGCATTTCTGCAAACCGGGCCCACGGATCCCGCTATTTTTTTCCGGAGTGTGATTCGGGGGATGGCACCGGGCGATTTTTACAATGTGCTGGCCAAGACCTTGTTACCGGGTCTGGTGACCGGGGTGATTGTCGCTTCGGAGGGGCTTTCGGTCGAAGGCGTTGCCACCGATATCCCCCAAGCGGTGACGCGGTCCGTCACGCGGTCAAACCTGGCCGTTTTAATGATCTCAGTGGTGATCTCGATTTTAACGTATTTGTGAGTCCATGATGCAGGAACTGACAGCCATTCTAGAGTTCAGAGAGGTGACGATTCGCGCCGGCGCAGTACAGGCGATCGGGATCAGGGGCGTGAATCTATCACTGGGTCGTGGCGAGATGGCCGTGATCGCCGTGGAAGAGGGGCGCGAATGTCTCCCGTTGGCCCCGCTGGCGCAGGGATTACTGACGCCCGATGCCGGAGAAGTGATCTTTAACGGGGAGAACTGGAGAGAGGCGGGGCCCGGTAAACAGTCCCTGATGCGCGGGCGGACCCGCCGGGTATTTGAGCATTATGGATGGGTCACGAATCTGGATATGATCGAAAATGTGTGTCTGGCGGAATATCATCACACCCAGCGCCCGATTGAGCAGATCAAGCAGGAGGCGACCGGTCTGGCACGACGGTTCGGGTTGGATGGGGTGCCCGACGCGAGGCCTACCCGTGTCCATCCCATGATCCTGCGTAAGCTGGAATGGGTGCGTGCGTTTGTGGGGGCGCCGGAGCTGATTATTCTTGAGCGTCCCCTGGCGGGGGCTCCGAAGGCGGATGCGCCCCTGTTGATTTCCGCTTTATGTGAAGCCGTTAAACGGGGCGTGGCGGTGATGTGGATTTCCGATGATCTCCGTGTGATCAATGGTCCGGAACTGGCGGGGGCCCGGCATTTCCGGATGGAGGGGGATAAAATGATGATGGTCGAAAACAAGAAGGGGGTTTCCCTATGAGTCAAGCGTTCAGGTTCCGCTATGCGAATGAGATTGCCGGAGGGTTCGTCATGCTCGGGATCTTCCTGCTGGTGGCGGGCATCTATACCGCCGGCCACGCTCAGGGCTGGTTTCAGAAAAAACTGGTCTTGAAGGTCAGATTTGATGCCGATAAGGGAACCTATGGGCTTCAAGAGGGGGCCGAAGTCCGGATCTTGAGTACCTTGGCCGGCCGGGTTGGGGAAATCCTGCCATCCGAGGATGGCGGGATGGAGACCGCCCTGATCCTGCAGGGTAAGTTCCGTAAATTTGTGCGCGCAAACTCCATCGCGAAAGTCCGCAAAAAGTTCGAGGTGGCGGGCGATGCGTTTGTCGATATCACCCTGGGGAGCAGGGCACAACCGTTTGTGCTGTCCGGTGATTATATCCAGTGCGAGCAGGATGTGGAACTGATCGAGGCGGCGAAAAAAATGGTCGATGATTTCCGCCGCGCGGCATTGCCCATGTTGGATGAGTTCAGTATGATCCTTTCCAATGTCAGTTCAGTCACGCGTCAACTCGAGCAACGGGAGGGCACGGCGGGCAGGCTGATTGGCGATCCGGAGTGGGCCAAACAGGTGGACGGCATCGTCCGTGATATCCGCCAGACGGCGGCTCAACTTCCGCTGATGGCCGCAAAAATGGATGGTGTTATGACCAATGTCCAGGCAATGTCGGTCTTGCTGAAGGAGTCGGCTGGCGCCTTTCCTCAAATGTCCGTGAATGCGGCCGACGTCGTGCAGGATATCCACGGCGTGACGGGTGGGCTCACCGGCCAGGTGGCGAATATTCAGGCCGTCCTGTTACAGGCCGAATCGATGTTGCGTGAAACGCAGGTGTTGGTGGAAGGCGTTCAAAAACACTGGTTGGTCCGCACTTATATCAAGGAGACCGGCACGACGCCGATGCTGGCTCCGGTTCCCGTGGCGGGTAGCGAAGGGAGGGCCCCGTGAAGCCCGCCTGCAAGAGCCGCTGGCTTGGTCTTTCCCTGACGGCCTGTGCCGGCTTGGCTTGGTTGATGTCGGGCTGCACCACGCCGCCTGCCCCCTCCTATGATCCTGAAATCAAGGCGCAGGCCGAGGCGGCGCAGGCCGCTTTCCAGAGGGGCGAGGTGGCGCGGGCGGAGGCCTTGTATGGCAAGGCACTGGCGCGGGCGCGGCGGGTGGATGACCGCGATGAAATCGCCAGGAATGCCTATAACCTGGCGCTGTGCAGGATGATGACCGGTCAGCTGGACGAGGCGCGCAATCTTCTGGCACAGGCCCGTTTGTTGACCCCTGAATGTGGCGCGATGGCGGTTCGGATCCTGCTGGCCGAATCCGAGGCGGCGCGGCTGGCCGGGGCTGGCCGGAGCAGTGAGCAATCGGCCCGGCAGGCGTTGGCGGCCGGGGCCGGCCGCGAGGAGCGGGTCCAGTCCTGGCTGCTGCAGGGCGAAGCCTTGTTCCTGACGGGACAATTCCAGACGGCCCTGGAGTGTTATCAGACGGCCCTCAAGTTGGTCAGTCGGGAGACGGCGCCGGCGCTCCGGGCGCGCTTGGATCGTCTGGGTGCTGAGCTCGTGCAGGCCCGGCTGATGTCAGGCTCGGTGGCCGGCTACCAGCTCAGTCGCGCGAATTGGCTGAAGCAGGCGGGACAATATGCGGAGATGGTCACGGCTTTTCAGGCGGCTGCCCTGGCATGGGAAGGCGAGTTGAACTGGGCGGAGGCCTTCGACTGCCGGATCCGGGCGGCCCAGAGTTTGCAGGCGGCGGGCGATCGCCAGCAGGCGTTGATTGAGGCGGGAAAAGCCCTTGAATGCGCCGGAAAGTCCGGGAGTGAAAAGAATCGAACCTTGGCGGAAACGTTCTTGAAGGAGCTCAAATGAACACACTTCATACAGTGGAACAGAGGTTGAAACGGCTGGAACGGGAGTTGTGGATAGTCCGCTGGGCGGCCTCGCTGATGGGGGTGGCCCTCCTGTCGCTGGTGGTCATGGGGTTGGATGCCACGGAAGAGGACAAGTCGATCGGGCGTTTCCGCCAGATTGATACCGGGCATCTGGTGCTCCGGGACTCGGATGGGCAGATGCGGGGTTGGCTGGGTATTGCCGAGGGCGGACCGCGTTTGATCTTTTTCGATCAGTCCGGCCAGCAACGGATGGGGGTTGGCATGACCCGTCAAGGCGAGCCCGCTTTGGGGATCTTTGATATGGGCCAGAACGAGCGGATAGTGCTCGGCATTACGGAAGGTTTCCCGGGCCTGGTGATGCGCGATCCGCAGGGCAAGCGGCGCGCCGCCCTCTTGACACGGGAGGACTGGAGCAGTCTCTTCTTTTATGATAAGCGCGAAGTGAAGCGAAGCGGGATCGGACTGTATGGCGAGGCGGCAGCCGTTAATTTGGCGGATGACCGGGGGCGCGACCGGGTCGGATTGACGTCGGACCGGAAAGGCTCAAGCTTGAGCTTTTTCGACCGGGGCGGGCAGAAACGCAATGCCCTTGGGATCCTGGTGGAAGATGAACCTGCTTTCGGCTTTTTTACTCATGAAGGTGCCGCCCTGATGGAACTATCCGCACTCAAGGATCGGCCGGAATTTAATTTATACGGGACGAATGGAGTGGAAGTGGCGGTATCGGTGCTCAGCTCCAACGGACCACAGGTGAATGTGTTCGGCGCCATGCATAAATTACTATGGAAAGCACCATGAGGTGGATTGAGGTCGTGCGATGAAAACCAATGGGTCGTTAAAAGGGCGGAGTTTGTTGAGGCTGGATGATTTGTCAGACGAGGAGATGATCGATCTCCTTGATCTTGCAGAGGAGTTTAAGCGGAAGAAAAAAATGGGGATCCGGGGAGACGCCCTGCGTCGCAAGAATATTGCCCTGATCTTCGAGAAGCATTCCACGCGTACCCGCTGTGCGTTCACTGTGGCGGCCCGCGATGAGGGGGGGCAGTCGGAATATCTGGGCACCCAGGATATTCACTTCGGCAAGAAGGAGTCCATAGCCGATACAGCGCGGGTGCTGGGCCGGATGTTTGATGGCATCGCTTTCCGGGGCTATAAACAGGATACGGTAGAGCAATTGGCCAGGCATTCCGGCATTCCCGTCTGGAACGGGCTGACGGATGAGTGGCATCCCACGCAGATCCTGGCTGATCTGTTGACCATCCGGGAATATTTCGGCCGGCTCAAGGGGTTGAAAGTCGTCTATGTCGGCGACGGGCGGAACAATGTGGCGAATACCTTGATGGTCGGGTGCGCCAAGGCGGGCATGCATTTTGTCGATTGCGCCCCCGCCGAGTTGGCTCCTTCCGCGGAGTTGTGCCGCGAGGTGGGGCTGATGGCTGCTTCCCGCGGAGGCAGTGTGACCGTTTCGACTCAGCCCCGCGATGCCGTGCGGGGAGCCAATGTGGTCTATTCCGATGTCTGGGTGTCCATGGGTGAAGAGGATCAATTTGCCGAAAGGTTGCGATTGCTCCGACCCTACCAGATTACGATGGAGTTGATGCGCCAGTCGGGAAATCTGGAGTCCGGTCAGGCGATCTTCCTGCACTGCCTGCCGGCCTTCCATGATTATAAAACCGAATTGACAAAGGACATCGGGCCCCTGGAGGTGACGGATGAGGTCTTTGAGGCCCCGTTTTCAAAAGTCTTTGATGAGGCGGAAAACCGGGTGCACACCATCAAGGCGGTCATGGTGGCGTCATTAGGATGAAAGGGTGATTATGGCGGAACCTGTACAATTGAGTGATATGAGCTGGGCAGCCTTCCATGGGATGACCGTAGATGAGAAAGGGCGCTATCTGGCCGTCCAGGGGCGGGAATATCATGTGCTGGTGGCGCAGCAGTTTACCCGCCGGCGGCTGGAAGAACTGGGCGCCCTGGCAACCGCCATCCGGCGCATCTCCAAGCAGGAGGCGGGCATGACGTTTCTGCGGCAGCAGTTGCAGAACCAGCGGGCCATGTTGTATTTCAGCCAGCCCAGTAGCCGGACGTTTCTCTCCTTTTGTGCGGCCTGCAAGATCCTCGGCATGAATATCGGGGAGGTGCGTGATACCGCCACCTCCAGTGAATTCAAAGGGGAAACCCAGGAGGATTCCGTGCGAACCTTCAGTTCGTATTTTGACCTGATCATCATGCGGTCGCAGACCGGCGGCCTGGCCGAACGTATGGCCTGGCTGCTGTCGAATACCGAGCGGCCTGTGCCGATCATTAATGCCGGATCCGGCAAGGATCAGCATCCCACCCAGGCCCTGCTGGACATCTACACGCTGCAGCGAAGTTTTGAGAAGCGGGGGAGCATTGATGGCAAGACCGTGGTGTTTGTGGGGGATCTGGCGCGCGGAAGAACGGTGCGTTCGCTGGCCTGGCTATTGACGAACTATCAGAACGTGAAGCTGCTGTTTGTCGCTCCGCCGGAACTGCAGATCGGCGATGATATCCTGGGCCAATTGACCCGGGCCGGCGTGAGTTTCGAGTTGATGCATGATTTCGAGAAGGCCATTCCCCTGGGGGATGCCATCTATATGACCCGCATCCAGGATGAATGGGATGCGGCCGGAGAGAGCCAGAAGATTGATATCAGCCGGTATTCCTTCACCCGGGCGCACCTGAAATTGCTCAAGCCGGAAGCCGTTATTATGCATCCTTTCCCGCGCCGGCAGGAAATTTCCGTGGATGTGGATGAGGATCCCCGCGCCGTCTACTGGCGCCAGATGCGCAACGGGATGTGGGTCCGGAGTGCCTTGATTGCCGCTATGTTCGGCAAGGAATCTACCATTAATCGCTATTATGCCCAGCTATCCTCTTAATAATCCAGCTCACTTCATCACGCGCACCGTGGCGCAATGGCTTGTGGGACTTCTCCTCGGCTTAGGGGTGGGGACGGGCGTAACGGCGAGTCCAGTCTACGACTTTGGCTGTCTGGCCAGCTCTGAGTCCGATCTGATGGGGCGCGATACGGTGCGGGGCCTGGGCCCCGTATTCCAGAACTCCTCCCGCAATGGCGTCAACACCTTTACCGCGTTCCGCCCGTTTTTTGTCCATGAATTTGACCCCCGCACGGGTAAGGAAAACCTGGATGTGCTCTGGCCGGTGGCGCATGCCCTCTGGTGGTTCAATGAGGTTGACTGGCGCTTTCTTCTGGCTATTTATGAGGACCGGGATGTCACAGATCCCGCCTCCGCGTACCGGTTCTGGCTACTGCCCGTGCTGGCCGTGGGGCGGAATCAGGCTGGAGAGAATTATGGCGCCGTGTTCCCGCTGGGCGGACGCATCGACAACTGGTTCGGCCGGGACCGGGTTGAGTTTGCCCTTTTTCCCCTCTACTGGCATAGCGAGCTGAACGACCTCCGGACGGATCACTACCTGTGGCCCTTCATTTCCCGGACTACCGGGGATGATCTTTACCGCTTCCGGGTCTTTCCGTTCTATGCCCGTTCGGAAAAGAAAGGGGTCGGCGAACATCGCTCCATTCTCTGGCCATTCTGGTCAACCGTGCGATATGACAAGCCCGGCTCGCGCGGGAGTGGCTTCATGTTATTTCCGATCTATGGACACGCGAAGACGGAACGCAGTGAAACCTGGATGTTTTTGCCCCCTTTTTTCCGCCATTCCACAGGCAAGGCCGGCACGGAAAATATTTTCCTATGGCCCATCATCCAGACGCAATCCTCCGAGGAACAGGATAAATTTTATATCTGGCCACTCTATGGTCGCCGGACGACGGCAGAAGCGGACCGGCGCTTCTGGCTATGGCCCCTGATCTGGAATCGAACGGAGAGCCAGAAGGACCGCTCCAATCACCGCATCCGGGTTTTCCCGGTCTATCAGTCCGAAAGCACCTGCCTGAAAGCAGAAGGCACCCCCGTCATCGACCGGTATGTCAGTGTATGGCCGTTAGCCTCCTACGAGAGGACGGGCGGGGACTACAAGCAATTCCGTTTCCCTGACTTGTGGCCCTTCCGGGATTCAGTGGCGTTTGAACGCAATCTGACGCCCTGGTGGACGCTTTACAAATACGAACGCACCCCGTTGGGGCGGGAGAACGATATCTTGTGGGGGCTGATCCATTGGGGGGCTAAAACCAATGGCGCGTCTCAGGGGTCGGTTTTTCCTCTGGCTTCCTGGGGGCGGGGGGATAGGGGCGGCCAGCAGAAGAACTGGGATTTTCTAAAAGGGATGGTAGGATATCGCCATGATGACGAAGGAACCCGTTGGCAGCTGTTGTATTTTATTCACTGGAGGAACAAACCATAATCACGCGTGAACCAAGGTTTTTCCCGCCGGCGACCGATTGGCGCAGTCAGCTGGGGCGTGAAGTCGTAGGGGCCTGCCGGAATGCCGGCCGGGCTATGCTTCTTCTGGCCGAAGCGCTTCTGTGCATCCGCTATGTCCTCGCCAGGCGGGCGCGCCGGGAAACCATCCACCAGATGTTTGTCGGGGGCATCAAAAGCCTTTCGGTCATCACCGTGGTCGCCTCCTTTACGGGAATGATTCTGGCCCTCCAAACCGGTATCGAAATGCGGCGGTTCGGCCAGGAGGTCTATATCGGGGCCGCCGTGATGGTCTCGATGTTGCGCGAAATGGGGCCGTTTATGACCGGCCTGATTCTGGCGGCCAGCGTCGGGTCTGCCATTGCCGCGCAAATGGGCACCATGGTGGTCTCC
>JBIKMI010000004.1:0-27276 GCA_044359285.1 Kiritimatiellia bacterium | reverse complement strand
CCAGGCCTCAGCGCTGGGGGCGCTGAAAATCAGTTGGGGCCTTCTGGCGCAGTCCCTCGGACTCCCGGCCGACACTCCCCTCCAGATCGCGCCGCCTTCCACCACCCTGCCTGCCTCGCTCTCCGCTCAGAATATGCAGCGCTTTATGGATGCCGCATTGACGCGCCGCCCGGACCTCGCCGCTTTAAGAGCCTCACTGGCTGCACGGGAAGCCTCGATCAAGGTCGCCAAGGCCTCCCGCTGGCCCTCGCTCTATCTCACAGGCTCGGCAAATCGGAACTATTATGAACTCTATGGCGTCAACAACCGCGTCCCCTCCGCCGATGAATGGGCTTATATGGGCGGGGTGAGCGTAAAGTGGAATATCTTCGACGGGTTCCAGACCCTGAGCACCACCCGGACGGCCGAGGCCCAGGCGGACGCCACCCGGGCGCAACTCAAGCAGGCCGAACTGGGTGCGAGCGCCGAAATCTGGACGCGTTTCCAGAATTACGAAACCGCATTAAGCCTGTTGGCCTTCAGCGGCTCTTCGCTCAAGAGCGCCACGGCGGCCTGGGAACTGGCCATGGACAGTTACAAGGCGGGCCTCAAAAGCATACTGGATGTCTTGAATGCGGAAACGCAACTGGCGGATGCCCGTCGACAACAGATTGCGGCACGGCAAGAGGTATTCACGGCGCTTGCCAATCTGGCACACGCCACAGGCATTATTGAAAAGGGCGGATCCCTTCACACTCAAGAGAGTTTAAAAAGCAGGTAAGGAAAGAATAAACATATGAACAGCATTCCGCGTTTGACCATCACCGTTTTCTCGATCTCCGCCCTGGCCCTGCTCACCAGCGCCTGCGGCAAAAAGCAGGCAGGTGGCCCCTTCACCGCTCCCCCTGTCGTCGTCACCCTGGCCCCGGCCAGCCAGGCGGACACCCCCGTCATCATCGCCACCTACGGCACCACACAGGACAAGGAGAGCGTGGACATCGTGCCCCAGGTCTCGGGCCAGCTCTTGAGCATCCTGTTTGAGGAAGGGGCGGTCGTTACCAACGGTCAGCCGCTCTTCCAGATTGACCCCCGGGATTATCAAACGCGCGTTCACCAGGCCGAAGGCATGCTCGCCGCTGACAAATCCTCGTTGGAACTCGCCCGCACCACCCTCAGCCGGAACCAACCGCTATTGGGCAAGCGGCTGATTTCAGAGGAGGTCTTCGACACCATCAAAAATAAAGCCGCTTCGCTGGAAGCACAACTTGCCATCGATCAAGCGGCCCTGACCCAGGCGCAGCTCAACCTCGCGCGCTGTACCGTCGTTTCCCCGATCGACGGCATTTGTTCAAAACGCTTCGTGGATGCAGGAAATCTGGTGGCGGCGGGCGTCTCACGCCTGACCAATGTCCGGAACAACAGTGCGCTCCGCCTGGAGTGCACTGTCTCGGAGCAATATCTGCCCCAGATCCGCACCGCCCTGGCGGCCGGGCCCATCCACATCAAACTCACTCCGCCCGGCGACACGAAGCATTACCCCGGCACCCTCTCGTTTATTGATAATGCGGTGGACCCCGCAACGGGCTCCATCCTGCTCCGCGGCGAAGTCCCGAACCCCGACCGGGCGCTCTGGGCCAGGCAATTCGTGAACATCGAGATCATCGTCACCACAATCCCCAACGCGGTCATGGTGCCGGAAAGTGCGGTCCAATTCGGGAAGACCGGACCATACCTGTATGTCGCCAACTCCAACAGCATCTCGGAACTCCGCCCGGTCACCGTCGGCGTGCGGCACGACAATCTGCTTCAGATTTCCACGGGCGTTCAGGCAGGCGAGTCGGTGATCACTTCAGGACTGATGATGATGCGGCCCGGCGCCACGGTCATGGATGCCGCGAAACTTCAACCCGCGACGATGCAGAAGAAATAAACAGAACTCCGCGAAAATACCCCTCACCTTAATCCTCTCCCTCAAGGGGAGAGGAAACAGAACAGAGAGACGATTATGAACTTTTCTGAAATATTTGTCCGGCGCCCTGTCATGACCATCCTGCTGACCACCTTGATGGTGGTGGGCGGGGCATGGGCCTATTTCCAACTCCCCGTCAACAGCCTGCCCACCGTGGATTACCCGGTGATTCAGGTGACGGTCGCCTACCCGGGTGCCAGCCCCGCCACCATGGCCTCGACGGTCGCCACTCCACTCGAAAATGAATTCACCCAGATTAACGGACTGGAATCCATGTACTCCGACAACAAGCAGGGGCTCACCACCTTGACGCTGTCGTTCAGCCTGAACCGCAACGTCGACCTGATTGCCCCCGACGTCCAGGCCGCCATCACCCGGGCGACCCGGAATTTGCCCTCCGATCTGCCCAGCCCGCCCACATACCAGAAATTCAATCCCGCGGACGCCCCCATTTACTACCTGCTCCTGTACTCCGATGTCATGCCGCATGGCGAACTGTACGACTACGCCAACCATGTGGTTGGTCGCAAGCTCAGCATGATTGAGGGGGTGTCCAAGGTGGAAGCGTTCGGCTCCAAGAATGCCGTGCGCATTCAGTTCAGTCCCGACAAACTGGCCGCCTACAAAATCGGGGTGGACGAACTGGCGCTGGCACTCAAGGCCGCTACGGCCAATATTCCCGGCGGCAGCCTGAACGGGGCCCAGCGCACCTTTGTGATCGAGCCCCAGGGCCAGCTGCGCACCGCCCGTGAATTCGGCGAGGTGATCATCACCACCCGCAACAATGCCCCCATCCGGCTGAAGGATGTGGCCCATTGCGTGGACAGTATTGCCAACGACCTGGTGAACATCCGTTACACGACAGCCACAGAACCGATCCGCAATAATTGCGTGGTCATGCGCCTCTCGCGCGTCAGCGGGGCCAATACCGTGGCGGTGGCAAACCGCGTGACCCTGGCGCTGGAAGACGCCCGGCGCGAACTCCCCTCCACCATCACCCTGGTGACCATGTTCAATGGCTCGACGCCCATCATCGAGTCCCTCCACGATGTTCAACTCACCGTCGCCATTGCGCTCCTCATGGTGGTGCTGGTCATCTTCTTCTTCCTGGGCCGGATCCGCGAGACAGTCATCCCCAGTATTGTCCTGCCCATCTCGCTGCTCGGCACCTGCCTGCTGATGCTGCCCTCCGGCTTCAGCCTCGATACCCTGTCGCTGATGGGCATCATTCTGGCCGTCGGTTTTCTCGTGGATGACGCCATCGTGGTGCTGGAGAACACCGTCCGCCATCTGGAGGAAGGGAAGAAGCCGATTCCCGCCGCACTGCAAAGCATGAAGGAAATTTCGTTCACGGTCATTTCCACCAGCGCCGCCCTGATCATTGTCTTTATGCCGCTGGTTTTCATGGGTGGGGCGGTGGGCCGGAACCTGCGTGAATTCGCCCTGACCGTGATCTTCGCCATTATCGTCTCCACCATTCTCGCCTTGACCCTCTCCCCCATGATGTGCGCGCGCATCCTGCATCACGAGAAGGCCCCCAATGCCCTGCAACGGGGTATCACCTCCTTTATCCAGGGGCTGATCAACCAGTACGCCAAAGCTCTCCACTTCCAGCTTCGTCACAAATGGCTGGCCCTGGTGGCCTGGGTCCTCTGTATTGTGGGTGCGGGCGTGCTGTACTTCATCCTGCCCAAGGCCTTTCTGCCGCCGGGCGACAGCAGCTTCATCTTCGGGGCGATGCTCATGCCACAGGGCTCCTCATCCGAACAAATGCAGGCCTACCAGACCAAGGTCATGGGATTATTAAGACAGGATCCGGCCATTGAGCGCATGGGCAGCGTGACGGGGATATTCCCGGGGGCCGATCAAAGCATGGGCTTTGTCTTCGTCCGCCTGAAATCTCCACGTGAGCGTCCGCCCATTGACCAGATCGCGCAAAAGCTGATGGGCCAGGCCATGATGATCCCGGACGGACTGTGCGCCATGAAGGCCATGCCGGTGCTCAAGATCAGTTCAGGGGTCGACTCCACGGCCCAGGGCAGCGATTACGGCTATCTCCTGAAAGGGCTGGACCGGGAGACGGTCTACAAAACGGCGTTTCTGCTGGAGCAGGAGATCCGGAAAGTTCCCTTCCTGATTCCCTTTGCCACGCAGAACAGCGTCAAGCTGAACATGCCCCGCCTGAACATCACTATTGACCGGAACCGTGCCTCAGCACTGGGGGTGACCGCCACCGCGATCGAGCAGGCGCTGGCCCTCTCGTTTGCCGGCGGTTATGTGACCCAGTTCACCACCGACCAGGACCAATACCAGGTCATCCCTGAAATCCAGAAATCCAACCAGCGGCTCCCGAACGATCTGGCCCTGCTCTACCTGCGTTCCTCGTATGGACCCCTGGTCCCGATGAAATCACTCATTCATTGGACGGAGGAAGCCGGCCCCCAGAATGTTCCGCATGCCCAGCAGCATGAAGCGGCCACGATCTCCTTCAGCCCGTTTCCGGGTGTACCCCTGGGCATCGTGACCGCCGCGATTGAAGCCAAGGCGGCCGCCGTGTTGCCCCCGAATGTGCAGGGGGCCTTCATCGGGGATGCCGTGGAATTCAAGAAATCCATCGCCAGCCTGGGGCTCCTGCTCCTGATTGCCATCTTCCTGAAATACATCGTCCTGGGCATGCTGTACGAAAGCTACATCCATCCCTTCACGATTCTCACCACCCTGCCGGTGGCCATCTTCGGTGGATTCCTGACCCTCTATATGTTTGGCAGTCAGCTGTCCCTGTATGCCTACATCGGCGTGTTCGTGCTGCTCGGCCTGATCACCAAGAACGGGATTTTGATGGTGGACTTCGCCCTGCAGCGCAAGGCCGAGGGCATGAACAGTTATGATGCAATCCACAATGCCTGCGTGGTCCGGTTCCGCCCGATCCTGATGACCGGCCTCTGCGCCATCCTGGGCGCGGTGCCGATCGCAGCGGGCTTCGGGGCCGACGCCTCGAGCCGTATCCCGCTCGGACTGGTGATCGTTGGCGGCATGATCTTCGCCCAGGTCATCACCCTCTTCGTAACGCCCGGCATCTATCTCTATATGGAGAAGATCCAGGACAGGTTCTTCAAGCCGCGCACGGATCTGGAGTAGAGGTGTTGGGTGGTGACCGCTTGCTAAAGCTTTGTTTATAAGCTTTAGCACCTGATCCAGCATGGTCGACCAGCAACCCTCACCCCAGCCCTCTCCCCTCCCAGGGAGAGGGAGTTCAAGGGAGATCGACCTGCTTCATATCCGCCAGACATGGAAGCTGCTCGTCCCGTTTTGACAGGATCGGGGTGGTGACGGGCCAGGGGATCGCCAGGGCGGGATCAGACCAGAGCATGCCCCTTTCGTCCTGTGGCGAATAATAGGCCGAGCATTTATACATGAAGTCCGCCGCCTCGCTGAGCACACAGAACCCGTGGGCAAAGCCGGCTGGAATGAAAAGTTGATGATGATTTTCCGCTGACAGGATGGCGCTCACCCATTTGCCGAAGGTGGGCGAGCCCCGCCGGACATCCACGGCGACGTCGAAGATTTCGCCACTCATCGCCCAAACCAACTTCGCCTGCGGATTGGGAAATTGGTAGTGGAGCCCACGCAGGATCCCTTTCGTCGAACGGGACCAGTTATCCTGCACAAACGGCACGTCAATCCCCGCCGCCCGGTATTTCTCCGCGCGAAACGTCTCCTGAAAAAAGCCGCGGGAATCACCCCAGACATCCGGAATAATCAATTTAACCTCAGGGATCGTCTGAGGAATCACCTGCAATGCCATAATTACTCCTCCTCCGCCATCCGGATCAGATACTGGCCATACTCATTTTTTGCCATTTCCCGGCCCAGCGCTTTGAGCTGCTCACGCGTGATATATCCCAACGAAAACGCGATTTCCTCAATGCAGGCCATTTTAAAGCCTTGCCGGATCTGCACGGCTTGAACATAACTGGCTGCCTGATACATCGAGTCGTGGGTGCCGGTATCCAGCCAGGCGAAGCCCCGTCCCAGCGAATGCACCCGCATTTTACCCGCCTTCAAATAGATCAGATTCAGGTCGGTGATCTCCAATTCACCACGGGGCGAAGGCTTGAGATTGGCGGCAATCTCCAACACCCGGTTATCATAGAAGTACAAGCCGGGAATGGCATACTTCGATTTTGGCTTCTCCGGCTTCTCCTCCAGGGAGAGGGCTTTGCCGGCGGCATCAAACTCAATCACCCCATAGCGCTCGGGATCCGCCACCGGATAGGCAAAGATCAGGGCCCCCTCCTTCAACTGGCTGGCCTCCTTCAAAATGGCGGAGAAGTTGTGGCCATAGAAGATGTTATCGCCCAGGATCAGGGCTACCGGACTGGTGCCGACAAACTCCCGCCCGATAATGAACGCCTGGGCCAGGCCTTCCGGCTTCGGCTGCTCGGCATAGCTCAAGCGGAGCCCGAGCTGTGAGCCGTCGCCCAGCAGGTGACGGAACAGGGGCAGATCATGGGGCGTGCTGATAATCAGGATATCCCGGATCCCGGCCAGCATGAGAACGGACAGGGGATAATAAATCATGGGCTTGTCATAGATGGGCAACAACTGCTTGCTGACCGCCTTCGTCAGCGGAAACAGCCGCGTCCCCGAACCTCCCGCAAGAATGATTCCCTTCATCGTCAGCCCTCCTTCTTGATTTCCCTTCATTCTCAAATATTATCAGGATATGTCGAGCGTATAGTCCAAAGAGCAAGATAGTTGTTGAGTTGTCAGGCTGTTAAGTTGTTTTAACAAAAGCCTTCGCTTATTAACTTCACAACCTGACAACTCAGCAACCGAACAACTCTCCTGTTCACCCGGCCCGGAACATCTGGCCGATCCGCTTGCCCATCAGGGCGGTAGCGAGCAGCAGGCCTGATCCCAGCAGCGCCATGGCCCAGACCCCCAGGGCCGAAGCGACATTCAATCCATTTTCCAGGCTGTCCAGCAGCGCATAGATCGCCTTGGTAATGGGGTAGAAGTTTTCGGACTGGGCCAGAATCAGGCTATCGGACACCTCCAGCATGGAGAAGGAAAAACACAGAATGGCACCTGCCAGCAAATTCGCAGAGATCAGCGGGAGGGTGATCCGCCAGACCACCCGGAAGGGGGTGGCCCCGAGATTGGCCGCCGCCTCCTCATAGGTGGAACTGACCTGCTCCAACCCGGCATGCGCCGCCCGCACCATGTAGGGCAATCTGCGGATCGCATAACTCACCGACAGCAGAATCATGGGATTCATGCGGGGATCCAGCATCGTGTTCGGGAACGAACCGGAGAAACACCCCATATAGCCAAACGCAATCACCAAGCCCGGTACCGCCAGGGGCAGCATCGCCAGGGCATCGAGCCAGTCACTGCCCCAGATCCGTTTGCGCACACACAACCAGGCAATCCCGAAACCCAATAGCAGATCCAGCACCGTCGCAATCAGGGAGAACGACAAACTGTTCACCAGCGCGGTCCGCGTCAGTTCCGAATTGAGCGCCTGCCCGAAGAAGTCCAGCGTGAACCCCTCCGGCAGGACCGTCAGGAACCAGCGGTGACTGACCGACAACAGCACCACGCTGATCTGCGGCAGGACCGCCGCGAACAACACGCCGCCCACCAGCAGATAGACCAGCAGCGTCCCGCGGAAGGAGAGCGGGATTTCCCGGCGGGCCTGACTCAACCGTCCTAATGTTGCCACCGAGCGATGGCGGGACAACAAACGCTTGCTGAGCCAGAACCCGAGGGCGGAAATGACCAGGACAAACGTGACCATCGCATAGCCCGAGGGGTTCGTGCCGATTTCGGCCACACTGTCATAGATCGCCACCGGCAGGACCCGCCGCAACCCGAACACCAACGGCGTCCCCAGTTCCGTGAAGGACCAGATGAACACCAGCGCCATCCCGGCAAACAGACCCGGCATGGCCAGCGGCATGGTCACCCGCCGGAAGACCCGCAGCGGAGAGGCCCCCAGGTTCAAGGCCGATTCTTCCAGTGATGGGTCGATGTTGGCCAGGGCGGCGACCAGATTGAGAAACAGGATCGGGAACAGGTGCAGTGTTTCCAACAGCACAATTCCGAAAAGGGGGAAATGGCCCAGCCAGTCGACCGGCCCGTCCACCAGACCGAGATTCATCATCAGCGTACTCAAGGCACCGGCCCGCGAAAAAATGATCTTCATTCCCACCGCACTCACAAACGGGGGCAGGATCATGGGAAGCAACAGCAGTCCGGACCAGACCGCCTTGCCGTAAAAGGAGCGCCGGGCAAACAGCCAGGCCAGCGGCAGCGCGACCGCCACGCAACTGAGCGTCACACAGGTGGCGATCAGGAAACTGGTGAGCCCCGCCTGCAGGTGTACGGCATTGGTGAACAGCCCGGTCACATACATCAGGGTAAACCCGCGCTCGTCCCAGAATGAGCGGGCGAACACATGCGCCAGCGGCCAGACCAGGAAAATTCCCAGCGCGGCCACAATGAGCAGGACGGAAACGGGGGTACCCAATCGGATTTTCATGGGGAGAGCAACACCACATTTTCCGGGGCCACCGCCCACCACCGGCGGTCCCCTTTTTTGAACCCGAGCGATCGCTGTGTCAATACCGTCGCCTTCAAGGCCAGCTCGCCCGCCAGCAGCGACACCGTGACTGTGGCGCCATTCACCCGTACGTCGGTAATCCCAGCCTCAAACGCATTCATCTTGCCTCGGGGCTCTTCAACACACTGGATATTCTCTGGGCGCACCAGACAGACGACCGCGCCGGCGGACACCGGCCCGGCCTGCCCCTCACTCTGCCAGACCCAGTTACCCAGTTTGGTCTGCACGGTCAGCCCCGTCACGACGCCCTCGATAAAATTCGCCTCCCCTAGAAAATCTGCACAAAACACATTGGGGGGGCGGGCATACAGTTCCAGCGGGGAGCCCACGGCACTCACCTTTCCCGCCAGCATCACAGCCATCCGGTCCGCCAAGGCGAGCGCATCGGCCTGGTCATGCGTGACATACACAAAGGTGATATCCGTATCACGCCGGAGCTTATCGATCTCAAGCCGCATCTCCACCCGCAATTTCGCATCGAGGTTGGACAAGGGTTCATCCAGCAGGATGACGGCAGGATTGAGCACCAGCGCGCGTGCCAGAACGACCCGCTGTTGCTGGCCCCCGGACAACTGCCCGGGCATGCGCCCGCCCAGTCCCGCCAGACCGACCCGCTGCAGGACATCGTCCGTGCGGGCCGCGATTTCCAGCTTTGGCACGTGACGTTCCACCAGCCCGAAGGCCACATTATCGCGGACATTCAAGTGCGGCCACAGCGCGTAATTCTGGAACACCATAGGGGCCCCCCGCGCATGGGCCGGAAGCTCCGCCACATCCCGGCCATTGAAATACACCGTTCCTGAATCGGGCGTTTCGAGTCCGGCCAGGATCCGCAGCAGCGTGGTTTTACCGCACCCGGAGGGACCGAGCAGAAAGAACATCTCGCCCGCCGGAATGGAGAGCGACACCTCATCCAATGCCGTGACGGCTCCAAACCGTTTGACAACCTGACGTACCTCAATCGCGGCCGGGATCGATTTATTCATGTTTCAGCTGCTCCAATAACGCCCGGACACGCGTCTCCATTGCAAAAAGGGCGACTTCCGGTTCAAGATCCTGAATATCAGCCACCTGCCAATACTGGATCCGATCGACCCAGTGCGGAAAGCGCTGCTGGATCATCGGCCGGTGCTCCCATTCATCGATGGCAATCACCACCGACGCATCCATTAGCTCCGGTTCCTGAACCTGCATCGGCTGGCGCACTACGTCGTCCAGGGCGATACCCCGGGCCTTCAATCCTCGCAGGGCATGGGGAGAGAGCCCGCCCATCTCCGGTGAAATCAACTCCGTCATGAGCCCGCGTGAGATCGCGCGGGCCGTGACCCCATACGCCGGGGCCAGATGATTGAACAGCATCTCCGAAAACCGGCTCCGGTAATAGTTGCCGGTGCAAATAAACAGGATGGACTCCGTCATAATACCCGGCTGAGGGAAAGCCCGACCGTACGGGGCGCCCCGTTTTCACCCACATAGCCAGAGGGGGCTAACTGATAAGGAAAGGCGATGGGCACATAGTCCTGATCGAAGAGATTGCTGACCCAGGTCTCCACACGCCACAGGCGGGTACCCACGCCCACACGGGTGTTGACGAGCACATAGTTGTCCTGCGCTTCCGCATTGCTGGCATCATAGTAGTACGACCCGGTTCCCACCCCTTCCAACCGGATAAAGCCGGTGTACCGGGCATACAGGAGTTGTGAATACTCGGTACCGGCATGCCAGGTAAGGTGCGGAGCAAAGGGGAGTTCGTTCCCACTGATGTCCGTTCCACCGGACCGGCTGTCCGAACGGAACTCGGACGTCAACAGGCCGACCCCGCCGAACAGGGCCAGACCTGACACCGGCCTGATGCTCAATTCCAGCTCCCCGCCCTCGCTCAGGGCCTTCCCGGCATTATCAATGAAGAACACGCCCGGCGCACCAGCGGGGACATCCAGCTGCAGGTCATCCCAATCGGTCCTGAACACCGTGGCATTGACCACCACCCGGTTCTTCAGCCAGGCAGTCTTCAAGCCGGCCTCATAGGTCAAGCTGGTTTCCTCACTAAATTCTGTATGGCCCGGGATGGCCATGGTATTGAAGCCACCGGCCTTATAGCCTTTGGAGGCCTGGACATAGGGCAGGATATCCGGGGTCAGGCGATACCCGAGCGAGGCGCGCGGACTGATCTGATTGAAGTCCTGTTCGTCATTCCGGGTGGCCCCCGGCATGAAGGCCGGGTTGGCATATTGCCGCAAATCGGCCGAGCGGTGCTCGTAGTCATTGCGGAGCCCCAGCCCGAGTTCGAGACGCTCATCCACGGTGACCACACCCTGTCCGTAGAGATTGATTCCGGCGTCATTCAGATCCGCATCGTCATGCTGCTGATAAGCCAGCGGCAACCCGAGCATCGCCACCGCACCGGGCCGGTAATCATTGAAGGCACGCTGCTGATAGGCCGAATGGTAGGCCATGGTACCCAACAGCCAGCGCAGGGTCACCCGCTCGCCCAGCTGAACCGGGGTCGCTTCGGCGGAGGTCAGGCGGAGGTCTTCAATCCACGCCTCCTGATTTTCCGCATTATCGCGCCGGATGAGATCCGCAGGCGTCGCATCCAGGTCGGTCTGATCATGTGAACGCCACCACTGGAAGGCGGTGATGGACGTGAGATCCACCTCCGCGCCCCGGCGCGTGGCCGTGAACACCGGCTGGGACAAATCCCGTTCGGACCCGCCCTCGTAGTCATGGGCCACATGGTAAGGCCGGGCCCGCAATGAGGCCAGATCGCCCAGCGCATAATCCCCATCACGATCGGCCTCCCCGTTGACGCTGAAACGATAACTCCACGACCCTTCGTCCGGCCACAACACCTGGGCACGCCCGAAAAACGACTCCCGGCTGTCCAACTGATTGCCGGTGACATCATTTTTGGTATACCCGTCGCGCGTGGAATAGCCGGCACTCAGGCTGCCGGCGGCTTTATGCGGCCCGACCGGCCCCTCCGTCGAAACGCGAGTGTCAAAAAAACCGGCATCGCCCCCCGCCAGACTCACGGAGGTCACCGGCTCGCGACCGGGCAGGCGGGGCACCACATTGATGGCGCCACCCAGCGTGTTGCGCCCATAGAGTGCACCCTGCGGGCCCCGCAGGAATTCGACCCGCTCCACATCCAGGAACTCCTGATTGGCTGTGGCATAGGACAACTGGGGAACCCCATCAATGATCGTGGTCACCGCCGCCGAGTTCCGGCCCGATCCGATTCCCCGCAAATAAGGGAAGGTCAGGCGCCGCACCGAGAAATCACCCAGCGTCAGATTGGGGACATAGCGGGCGGCATCTCGCAAATCCCTGACTCCGGCCAATTTCATGCTATCGGCAGACTGGACGGTAACGGCCCCGGGGACCGACTGAAGGGGTTCAGTCCACTTGCGCGCCGTGACCACCACGGTTTGGACCTCGGTGGTCTGGGCGAAGACATCAGACGCCATCGTCAGCAATCCGCCCCCGACCAGCACACTCGTCACCAAAGTCAAACTAGATGTTTTTTTCAGTTTCATAGGGGTCATTCATTAATCTAATAATGCTTCAATATCAAACAGAAATATGGGATCGTTAACGCAAGCAGAGTAAATTAGAGAGAGGCAGACATTATGAAATCAATCTTCGTGTTCTCGGGAATGATAGTGGGATGGGTGCTGGCAAACCAGGGGGTGGCGAGTGACCAGAATGATTGGCCGCAGTTCCGGGGTGCGCATCAGGACGGGATTTCAAAGGACAGCCAGTGGAACCCTCAGGCGTTGACCAATGGGGGAAAGATCGCCTGGAAGGCGAATGTCGGCACCGGATATTCCGGGGTATCGGTCGCGGGTGACACCGTGTTTACAATGGGCAATAATAACAACACGGACACCGTCTATGCGTTGCGCCTCAAGGATGGGAGCCCGCTCTGGAAGCACAGCTATCCCTGCGCTTCGGGGGGTGGCTATCCGGGGCCAAGAGCGACGCCTGCCACCGATGGCAAGCGGGTCTATACGTTGAGCCGGGATGGCCAGCTTTTCTGCCTGAATGCCGACACAGGGGCCGTACTCTGGCAGAAAAACCTGATCACCGGGTTTCAGGCCGGGAATCTTAAGTGGGGGTTGTCCGCCTCCCCCGTCATCAAGGGCAATCTCCTGCTGCTCAATGCCTGCGAATACGGGATCGCACTGGACCGCATGACGGGCGAAAAAATCTGGACGAGTCCGGCCGGCATCGGCGGCTATGCGGCGCCGATTGTCTACTCCTCCGGCAAAACCGACTGCCTGGCCGTGTTTGGCGAAAAAGCCATCTACGGGGTCGACCTTCAGACCGGCAAAAAACTCTGGTCCAGCCCCTGGGAAACCAGTTATGACGTGAATGCCGCCGACCCGATCCCGCTGGGCGGAAAACTTTTCATTTCATCCGGATACGGCAAAGGCGCCTGTCTGCTCGATGTGACGGGGCCCCAGCCGAAAACGGTCTGGACCAGCAAGATTATGCGGAATCACTTCAGCAGTTGCGTACTCATCAACGGCGCGCTGTATGGCATCGACGGGAATACCGGGAGTGGCTCGTTAAAGTGCATCGACTTTGCCACGGGCGCTGAAAAATGGGCGCATAACACGGGATTCGGCTCCCTCACCGCCTCCGGCGACCGGCTGGTGGTGCTTAACGAAAAGGGGGAACTGTTCGTCGTCAAGGCCTCACCCACCGCCTTTGAACAGATTGCATCAGCTGGTAAAATTCTAGAAAAAACCTGCTGGACCGCCCCGGTCCTCTGCCGGGGCCTGATCATCTGCCGCAATGACAAAGGGGATCTCGTCGCATTAGATGTGAGCCAATAACGTGGTTGAAAAAGAAGGACTTCACCACCCGCCCGCAGCACTAAGCGCAGCGTTGTGGGCAGGCTAATCGGGAAATGAAGAAATCCAGATAAGAATTTTGAACAGAAGCTCGCGAAGACCGCGAAGAGAAAACAAAATATGGCGGATTTTCTTGTTCGGGAGTACCCGATCCAAAAATTCCGCCATGGTGCTTCGTTAATTAAAGAAACCCGTTTGGCAATTTTATGGCTGGGGTACCCGCCAGCCATAAAATTGCCAAACATTATCTGGATTTCCCAGATTTCCTTAATCAGTGGTGAAGTCTTTTCCTTCGCGATCTTTGCGAGCTTCTGTTCAAACTCTTTTAGGGGTGAAGTCTTCCCATGGAAGTCACAGGTGGGGGCCTAGAGCGGAAGCTTGAAAGATCCGGCGGGAACCAGTAAAGTGGCGCCCATGGAGACGCCATCTACAGGAACTCAGCGCGATGCGCAGAAGGACGTCTGTGATCTCATCCAGATCATGGGCCAAACCCTGAACATGGCCCTGCTTTACGGGGTTAACCATAAAGTCACCCGCTCCTCACTGGAAATCACCTTTACCGTCACTAGTAAATTTATTGAATTCCATAAGCATATCCACTTCAGCATTGCCGATGGTGCGCTGCTCGTTAACGGAGAGACCACGTCCGACAGCCCGCTGGCGGCCAGCTTTGCCACCCGCCTGACCGGCTTGAACCTGTTCAGTTTCACCATTGAGCCCGGCTTTTCCCAGGATGAATGCATAGCGCTTTTCTCCCTGTTTATGACCCCGCCCGCCAAACTGGACCCCGCCAAAAGCGCGGCCGAGTTGCTGGCAGGGCTCGGGCTCACTCATATCGAAGCGAAGTCTTTTTCTTATCGCCGTATTTCCGAGGATGAATCCGACCGGGGAGGTGGCCCCGCCGCAACCGGTCAGGAACCACCCGCCGCCGAGCCGGCGTCCGATCAGCCGGATCTGGATAATATCATGGCGTTTTTGAAAGATGACGCCCAGGCTGATCCTTCGCGTTCAGCCGCGGATATCCGGCACCTGGCGGGAGACACCGAAAAGCTGGCGGAACTGATTCTTCGTGCCGTTGAGATCCGATCCAGCGAGGCGAACCTGGCCGCAAGCGAATCCCTCACGGACCTGATTGTGGGATGCATCCAAAAGGTGACCCAGCCGATCCTCAAGGATCCTGCCGCCAAAACCCAGAAGGGACGCAAGCACATCAAGCACTCCCTGTTGATGCTGGAGAAAACCCTGCTGGAGCGCCTGAGAGGCCTGGCGGGCGATCAGGCCACCCATGCCACCGAGGCCATGATGGATGAGCTCGTCGAGGATCTGGACATGGACGCGATCGCCAGCAAATACATGAAAAGCCGGCGCCTCGCCGAAAAGGACAGCCAGAAGATCTCCCGATTGATCGAGCGCGCCTCAGACGATCCGGAACAACTCGAAGAACTGCGGGATCGCCTGGCGGATCAGGGACTCACTCCGGAGGGCTGGCAGGAACTGCGCGTCAAGCTGGCTCCCGCCCCGAACCAGGGGATGGGCGGAACAGGCTCAGGGGATGGCGTGAATGAAATCAAGGTGCTGACCCTCCTGCTGGCCCGGATCGGGGAAACGATCCAGCATCCCCCTGCCACCGGGGCGGCCACGGAGATCCACACGCTCCTTACCGAAACCAGCGAGCATCTCGCCACGCTCGCGGATATTACCGAGAAGAAAATCGAGACCCTGCAGACCTTGCTGACGGATGAGAAAACGCACCCCGTCCTGTCACGGGAGGAGCTGATTGAAATTCTGGCTGAAATCGCCCAGGAGATCATGCAGCCCCTGACGATCATCACCGGGACCACGGCGATGATCCGCAGCCTGCGGTGCGGGCCATTCACCGAGGCCCAGGGCGAATTGCTGAGCATGATCGCGGAAAGCGCGGAACGGATGGTGCTCCTTGTTACCCACCTGATGCACCTGGCGGGCAATCCCGAAACCCGCCAGCCCGATCGCACCATCCTGGACACCGCCTATCGCACATCCCGGCAATTGTAATTAGACGTTACCCGAAAAGATATATTGATTTCCGCATTTCTCCCGGAAGGGGAGAAGAGCCTGTCAGATGGAACTCCGGCGGGCACGGACGGCCTGGGCGAGAGTTTCAAGGAGCTTCACGGAATCGGCCCACCCGAGACAACCGTCGGTCACACTCTGACCATAAACCGGGGGTTTTGAGGGCGACAGTTCCTGCCGGCCCTCGACCAGGTTGGATTCGATAATCACGCCGACAATGCGCGGTTCGCCCGCGGCCAATTGGGTGGCCACCGCGGTGCAGACCTTGCCCTGCGCCCGGTAATCCCGGCCGCAATTAGCATGCGAGAGGTCGATCACCAGCCGCTCCGGTAGCCCGGCTTTGGCCAGTTCGGCACAGGCCGCCTTGACACTGGGGGCCTCATAGTTCGGCGTCTTCCCGCCCCGCAGGATGATATGCCCGTCATCATTCCCGCGGGTTTCAACAATCGCGACCTGTCCGGTCTTGTGTACCGAAAGGAAGTGATGCCGCTGTCGTGCCGCCAGCACGGCATCCACCGCAATCTTCACATTGCCATCGGTCCCATTCTTGAAGCCGACGGCGGCGGAGAGGCCGGAAGCCAATTCGCGATGCACCTGCGACTCGGTAGTGCGGGCGCCAATCGCGCCCCACGACACCAGATCCCCGATATACTGCGGGGAGATCACATCCAGGAACTCACTGCCCGTGGGCACGCCTAACTGATTGATCCGGACCAACAAATCGCGGGCGATTCGCAGCCCCTCGTTGATCTTGAAGCTGCCATCCAGGTAGGGATCGTTGATGAGCCCCTTCCAGCCGACGGTCGTGCGTGGTTTCTCGAAATAGACCCTCATCAGGATTTCAAGTTCACCGGCGAAGCGCTGCCGTTCGCCCAGGAGCCGGGTGGCATAGTCGAGGGCAGCGACCGGGTCATGAATGGAACAGGGGCCGATGACGACCAGCAGCCGGTCGGATTTCCCGCGCAGGATATCACGCACAGCGCAACGGGTAGTGGTGATCAGCCGTTCCGCGGGAGTATCCTGTATCGGGAAGAAGCGGATCAAATGGGCGGGGGGCGGGAGGGGAACAATCCGCTCAATCCGTTCATCATCCGTCCCCGAGGTGCGATCCTGCGGGGTGATTGCCAAATAGTCGTCCGTCTCACTCATAGGTCTTGGAAATTAATGATTTCGCCGCCAAAACTCAAGGCGAATAGAAGAAGGGGTGGCCGCCACCGATAGCCATTGCTTACGGAACGGCTTCTTGTATAGTTTTACCTGTCGTCAGGTATAGGGCCGGCGATTAAACCCCTCAGTGGAGTACGTATCATGTCAAAGCCAAGAGACAGCAAGCGGGAAACGAAGAAAGCACCTCAGAAAACCGTTGCCGAGAAGAAGCAGGCCAAGCGCGACAAGAAGAATAAGGCGTAAGACCCGCACGCAGGGGGCGTCATCCTGACGCAATATCAGGATGACGCCAAGCGGTCCATCCTGACGATCACCGGTGAACCCCAGCGTCGCGTCAGCCCCAGGCCGCGGCAGAGAGCTTCCAGCCCGGCGGAAAGCCGGCGGCATTTCAACATCCGGTGCAGGACCATCGGCAGGAAAAATTGAGGCACCCGCCGTCCCGTCACAAACCCATACTTCGCGAATTCGGCTTCGATCTCCGCATGGCGGAACATCCGCCAGCTCCGCGTATTGCCTTCCAGCTTTTTCTTCGCCCCAAACAGGGCGGGCGCAATTTTGTTCAGCCCCTCACTGGTCGGATAATCCACCACCACCGAACGGCGCGCCACACGGCATAATTCCCGGATCAACTGAGGCCAGGCCGTGCAATGCGGCAGAAGCCGGAACGACAGGGCCACCTCGAACGAGCGGTCCGGAAAGGGCAGTTCCACCAGATTGCCCGTTACAAAGCGGCAACTCCCCTTCTCCGCCAGATCGGCGATCCGGTGACAACAGGCGGGATCACTCCCCAGCACGGTGACCCCATAGCCGTTGCGGCAGAGCGGCCGGGCTAACTGCCCATGCCCGCCTCCCACATCAAGGATCGTCACCCCGCCCGGCGCCGGGAGCAGGGAAACGGTAACGGCCTCCTGAACCTCCAACATCCACTCCCCCGCCGGTCCGGCAAAGCGCGCCGCATAGCCGTCCGAGGAAGTCTCAATATCCGCCGTCTCTGATGGTGTCGTCATATCCCCGTACGGTAACATATTATGGTTTGATCGCAACCTATCACGGGACTAAAGTTATGGCGGAAGAAGGGAGGCAACGAATGAGGACAGCGATGTTTTTTGAGCGGGAGTGTGACACACAGGTCCGGTGCGGCTTGTGCCGGTTTCACTGCCTGATCAAAGAGGGCGCCCGGGGGCGCTGCGGAGTCCGTGAAAACCGGGACGGCACTCTTGTCAGCCTGGTCTACGGCAAGCTTTGCGCCGAGCATGTGGATCCGATCGAGAAAAAACCTCTTTATCATGTGATGCCGGGCAGTACGACCTATTCCATTGCCACGATGGGGTGCAACTTTCACTGCCGTCATTGCCAGAATTATTCCATTTCACAGGTTGCCCCTCATGCGTCCATCAGTGGGGTGCACCGGACCCCCGGCCAAATCGTGGAACAGGCGAAGGCGAACGGATGCGACTCCATTTCCTACACCTACACGGAACCGACGGTCTTTTATGAATTCGCCTATGATACGGCCGGGCTCGCCCGTCAGGCGGGCCTGAAGAACATCTTCGTGACCAACGGCTACATCAGCAAGGCGGCCTTGGCGAACCTGGCCCCGGTTCTGGATGGGGCGAATATCGACCTGAAGGGGTTTAGCGAACCATTTTATAAAAACGTGGTGCAGGCGCGCCTGCCGGAGGTACTCGACTCCATCGTTGAATACCGCAAGCAGGGCGTCTGGATCGAGCTCACAACGCTTATCATTCCAGGGCTGAATGATGCCGATACCGAATTGCAGGGCATTGCGTCGTTCATCATGACGCATCTGGGGGCCGATACGCCGTGGCATGTCACCGCCTTCTATCCGACCTTCCTGTTGACCGACCGGTCGTTCACCCCGGTGACCACCCTGCAGAGGGCCCGCGATATCGGACTGGCCGCAGGACTCCATTACGTCTATGAAGGAAATGTGCCCGGCGCGGGCGGGGAACAGACCCGCTGCCCGGCATGTTCCGCGCTGCTGATCGAGCGCCACGGCTTCACCCTGCTTGCCTACCACATTCGGAAGGGCGCCTGCCCAAAATGTCACACCCGCATCGCAGGGGTAGGGCTCTGAGGGAAATGGCACTTACTTAAGGGCCTTTTCCAACAGAAGAGCACATTTCCTGCTTTTCTTATCCCCGTCCTAAGAATACACTCTGCCCCCAACTCAGGAGATTTATCATCATGAAACAATTAAACAGTGCGGGTCGGATTGCGAGTGTGTGTCTGTTAACCACCTTGTTGGGCGTTGTCGGTTGTGATAAGGGAGGCGGAGGGGGCGGCGGAGATCTGGGTGATATCGGTGATAACAACGCCAATATCTATATCGCACTGGGCGACAGCTCCACGGACGGCAATGCAGGAGGAGGCGACCCCTACCCGCCACGTCTGGCCGCATTGACCGGGAAATCGGTCGAAAACCGTGCAGAGCAAAACGAAAGTACCGGCACTGCCGCCGGCCGGGTTGGCGGCATTCTCGCCTCCTCAAAACCTGCCGCCTGCTGCTTCATGCTCGGAGCGATCGATCTGATCCGCAACTACGGCAAGGATAACGCCATTAACAATCTGCGCTCCATCATCCAACAGTGCAAGGCGAACAACACCGTCCCGGTTATCGCCACGCTTACGCCCATGACCGGCAGCCATAGCCTGTGGGCAGGCGAAGTGAAGGCGCTGAACAATTCCATCCGCAGTCTCGCCTCCTCCGAAGGGATCCGCCTGGTGGATCTGGAATCGAAATTCGGCAGCGGCGAGGGGCTCATCATGGAAGATGGACTCCACCCGAATGCAGAGGGGAGCCAAGTGATAGCCGAGGCCTTTGCCGATGTCCTGTAATGTCCCCGGGTTCATCATCCGCAGAACCACGCCCGTGCCCGCCCTTCGTGGCACGGCGATCGAACTTGAACATGAGCAGAGTGGGGCCCGGATTCTGCATCTGCACACGGAGGACACAGAAAACCTGTTCTCCATCAGCATCCCCACCCCGCCGCCGGATGATACCGGGGTTCCACATATCCTGGAACATTCCGTCCTCGCCGGCTCCCTGAAGTTCCCCGTCCGCGAGCCGTTTTTCGAGATGCTGAAATCCAGCATGGCCACCTTCATCAATGCCATGACGGGACCGGACTGCACCTATTACCCCGTCTCCAGCAATGTGGAGAAGGACCTCTTCAACCTCGCTGAGGTCTATTTCGATGCCGTCTTCCACCCTCTGCTGACAGAGGGTCCCTTCATGCGGGAGGGCCACCATCTCGCGCCCGCCAACCCGGCGGACCCGACCGGCAAACTGACCGTCAGCGGTATTGTTTACAATGAAATGAAGGGGGTGTTTTCCAGCCCCGAGAGCCTCCTGTTCTATACCTGGCTCCCGAAACTCCTGCCCGATACGGCGTATGCCAGAAATTATGCCGGCCAACCGGAAGCCATTCCCAACCTGACGTTCGAGCAGTTCAAACAGTTTTACGCCTCCCATTATCACCCCTCCAACGCCTTCTTCTATTTCTACGGGAATATCCCCACCGCATCCTATCTGGCGTTCCTGGCTCCCCGGCTTGAAGGAATCACCCGGCACCCGACCGAACCCATCGCCGGCCGCCAGCCGCGCTGGACCACCCCGGTCCAGTTCTCCAGCACCTATCCCACGGCCCAGGATGAGACGCTGGCCGACAAGACCTTTCTTTCACTCACCTGGCTTACCGGCAACGCATTGGATCCGGAGGAAGCCGTTCTCCGTCACGTCCTCACCACAGTCCTTTTCGGCAATGAAGCGGCTCCCTTGAAAAAAGCGCTGGTGGACTCCCGGCTCGGACAGGATATCCTTGACTGCGGGGATATGGAACTGGGCCCGGAAACCATTTTCAGCGTGGGCATCAAGGGCAGTAATCCCGACAAGGTCCAGGCCTTTGAGCAGCTGGTCCTCACGTCACTGAAGGCCATTGCCAACGAGGGATTGCCCCGCGAACGGATTGAGGCGGCCTTCCAGCAGACGGCCTACCATTATCTGGAAATCATGCCCCTGTTCCCGCTCCACACCATGAACCGCGTCCTGAGCGCCTGGGTGCATGGGGCCGATCCCCTCGCCTTCCTGGACATGAGCCGCCATCTTGACGCCTGCCGCCGGCGCTATGAGGCTGATCCCGGGATCTTCTCCCGGCTGATCCTGCAGAGTCTGGTTGAAAATACACACCGGCTTACCACGGTGCTCGCCCCCGACAAGTCCTGGCAGGCCCGGACGGAGGCCGCCTTCACCTCCCGGATGGATGCCGAGCGCACCCGCAGGACAGAGGCGGAATGCCTGGACATTGCGCAAAAATCCGCCGCCATTGACGCCGAGGCCGGCACGGCCAATTCCCCGGAGAAAATCGCCCTGTTACCCCAGCTCAAGGTTCACGATCTCCCCGCCAGGCCCCGTCATATCCCCACGACCTTAGAGAGACTTCAAACCACAGACCTCAAACCTCAGACTGGCGGAGCTCGGCATACGGGTGTCCCGGTGCTCCGGAACGATCTTTTCACGAATGGGGTAAACTACCTGCGGTTCAGCCTCGATCTGGCCGGATTGCCTGAGGAACTCTGGCCGTTTCTCCCCCATTACTGCGAGGCAATCACCAAACTCGGTGCGGCCGGCATGAATTATGAAGCGATGGCCCGGCGGGTGTCGGCCTCTACGGGCGGCTTCTCCTGCTCCCCTGCGTTTCAATCCCATGCCGGGAGTGCAGGCAGGCCGGTGCTGACCATGCGGTTTGCCTGCAAGGCACTCGATGCCCAAATGGACAAGGCCATGCAGGTGATTCACGACCTGATCTTCGCGGTGGATCCCCGGGATCCCCACCGGCTCCGCGACGTGCTCATGCAAGCCCGTGCAGGCTATCGCAGTGACGTCATGGAAAATGGACACAGCTATGCCCAGTGTCATGCGGCCCGGCACCTGACCCCCACCGGGGTGTTGGACGAGCAATGCCATGGCCTGCCCCAGGTCGCCCTCGCCGCGCGGCTCTGCGACCACTTTGATGCCGAGGCAGAGCTCCTGATGACGCGCATCGAACGCATCCGCACCTTCATGCTATCGCCCGACCGGCTGGCCATCAGTTTCACCGGCTCCGATCACGCCTACAACACCATGACCTCCTCGTTTTCACAATGGCTCCCCTCCATGCAGGGCCAGGCGCTCCCCCTTGCCTCTCACGCTTCACCTCTCACGTCTCACTCCCCTCGCGAGGGCCTTGCGGTTCCCATTCAAGTCGCGCACTGTGCACAGGGACTGCTGGCGCCGAAATTAGATGATCCCCGCAGTGCCGCCCTGGTCATCGCGACCCATCTGGCGCGATTTGAGTATTTTCTTCCTGAAATCCGGCTCAAGGGCAATGCCTATGGCGGCGGGATTTCCTATAACCCTGTCGGGGGAGTACTCTTTATGACGTCCTTCAGGGATCCGCATATCACCCGGACCCTGGACGTCTTCGCCAACACCCCGGAGTTTGTTAAAAAAGTAGCCTGGTCCCAGGCTGACATTGATCGGGCCATCATCGGAACGGCCAAGGGCGATGAGAAGCCCCTGCGTCCGGGCGAGGCGACGGGCGAGGCCTTATCCCGGCACCTGCAAGGCATCACCCCGGAATTACGGGAAGCCTTTTATGCGGCCCGCCTGGCCGTTACCCCCTCGATCGCCCGTGCCGCCCTTCTGGAAACTCTGGAAACCGGGCTCAAGGCCAGCCCCCTCTGCGTCCTGAGCAGTCGCGAGAAACTGCTCGAAGCCAATAAATCACTGGTTGCAAACGCGCTCTCGATTTCTGATGTCGTGCTGTAAGGCACCGCCAGAAAATCACCTGATTCGTCGCGCAGAAGTCGCCCCTGTTTAATGGCCGGAGTAATAGTGGTGAATCCCCTTTGATCTTGCGTCAAGCCACCGGGTCAGATAGAACCAATGTCATGAAAGGGTACATTCAGCTTTACACGGGGGACGGCAAGTGTAAAACCACTGCCGCCCTGGGTCTCATCATGCGCGCCACCGGCGCAGGCCTGCGGGTCTACTTCGGACAATTCATCAAAGGCCGCGATTACAGCGAAATCAAGGTGCTTCATGCCCGTTTCCCGGAAGTGACCGTTGTGCAATTCGGCCAGGGCCATTTTATCCGCGGGAAACCTGTTCAAGCCGAAATTGAGGCCGCCGCCAGGGGCCTGGAAAGCCTGAAGCAGGCCCTGCAGAGCGGACTCTATGACATTGTCATCGGGGATGAAGCCCATACCGCCGTAGCCGCAGGCCTCTTCCCCGAATCCGCGCTGCTGGAGCTGTGCGACAGCAAACCGGACACCGTCGAACTGGTGTTGACCGGCCGCGGTGCCGGCGCGGCCCTGAAGGCCCGTGCCGACCTCGTGACGGAAATGGCATGCATCAAACATTATTACAACGCAGGCGTCAAAGGCCGCCCCGGCATTGAATCCTAGTCACTGGCGGCCCAAAGGGACGCAAAGGCTGTAGCGGTTTAGGCTGTAGGCTGTTAGGTGAAACAAGAGAAAGTAGCTAATAAAATTTCAGAAATGCCACGGAGTGAAAACAAGCAGAAATGCACGAATTCCCTAACAGTCTACAGCCTACAGCCTTAATACCTGCAACAGAAAGGCCCCTCCCATGAGCACACCTAAGTCGATCAAGCTGACATTCGAAAATGGCATGATCCTGGAATGCACCCCCCGGACCGCCCTCAAGGACATTCTACCCTCGCCAATCGCGTCCAGCGGACTACCTTACATCGCCGCATTGATCAACAATGACACCACCTCCCTCAGCTATCCGGTTGAGATGGATAGCGACATCAAGCTTCTGACGATGACCGATCCCCAGGGGTGGCACGTCTATCACCGCTCCCTCGCCTTTATCCTCGCCAAGGCGGTGAAGGAACTTTTTCCCGCCGCGGCCTTTTCAGTCGATTATGCGGTCGGGGATGGCCTGTTCTGCGATTTTGAACCCAAGGCAGGTGCACGGAATGGCACCATTACCAGGGAACAGGTCGATGCCATCCGGGAGCATGTCCGGCTGCTAATCGCCAAAGCCCTTCCGATCGAACGGAAAAAGATCTCGTTTGAAGAGGTCTCACGCCGCCTGGCGGAAGCCGGCCAGACCGATAAGCTCAATCTCCTTCGTTTCCGCAACCCGCCCCGGGTCGTCATTCATGAGTGCGAGGGGTTCTATGATCTCGCGCAAGGCGTGCTGGTCCCTGATACGGGCGCCTTGCACCTGTTTGAACTGATCCACTACCCGCCGGGCTTCATTCTCCAACTGCCCGAGCCCGGCAATGGCACCCACATTGCCCCCTTCCGCGAACTGCCGCATCTCTCCAGCATCTTCCGTGAACGCAAGGCATGGATCCGGACGATGGGGGTCGGCACCGTGGGACGTCTGAACGAGATCGTGGTGAACGGGGATATCAGTGATTTCATCAAGGTCTCTGAAGCACTCCATGAGAAAAATGTCGCGAGGATTGCGGATGAGATCTATCGCCGCCGGGAGTCGGCCCGCATCATTCTGGTCGCTGGCCCCTCCTCCTCTGGAAAAACCACCTTTGCCAAACGCCTGTCCGTCCAGTTGCGCGTGAACAGTCTCGGAGTTCACACGATCTCACTGGATAATTACTTCCACGAACACACCAAAACCCCCAAGGATGACTCCGGCAATCCGGACTTTGAGCACCTCAATGCCCTTGATCTGGAGCTGTTTAATCGAGACATGGGGCGGATTATCAAGGGCGAGGAAGTTGAACTTCCGGAATTCAACTTCGAAACAAAATTAAGAGAATTCAACGGCCGGAAACTTAAACTGGCCAAGGACGACATCCTGATCATTGAAGGGATTCACGGCTTGAATCCCCAACTGACCGAAATGATCCCTGATGCGGCCAAATTCAAGGTCTACGTCAGCGCACTCACGCAACTCAGTCTTGACGCCAACAACCGGATTTCGACCACCGACAATCGCCTGATCCGCCGCATGGTCCGGGACCATAAATACCGGGCGCACTCCGCCCTGAAAACGCTCAGGATGTGGGCCTCTGTCCGCAAAGGGGAAAAGAAGTGGATTTTTCCCTTCCAGGAACACGCCGACGCCACCTTCAACTCGGCACTCGACTACGAATTGGCCGTTCTCAAGCCCATTGCGGAACCCCTGCTGATGGAGGTGAAGCCGTTTGACCCTGAATATGCGGAAGCACGCCGCCTCACCGCCTTCCTGACAAATTTCATCGGCATTCCGGACCGGGAAGTCCCCAATACGTCCATGCTTCGCGAATACATCGGGCGCAGCAGCTTTAAATATTAACCACTGGCGTCCCATAGGGCCGCCAAGGCTGTAGCGGTTTAGACTGTAGGCTTTTAGGCAAAGCAGCAGAAAGTCCTTTTTAAGATTTCGCAAATGACTCGTCGCGAAAACAAATAGAAATGCAGGAATTCCCTAACAGCCTACCGCCTACAGTCTAAAAGCCTGCATTTTTGATATTAACTAATATTATAGTTGATTTAGTTAAACAGATCGGGCAAAACAGGCGGCATGACACGTTGCCACATGCCTCTTTTCGCACGAAGTTGCCGGTATCAGGCCCTGGCATTGCCGGCCGGCACCGGCATCAAAGAGGGCGCTCCACCTTCCTCCTTCCCCTGGTCGGAACGCCATCTACGCTGCGTGTGGGCCGATCCCGCGCTCCGCCCTTCCGTGCTGACCGGGATGGATGGGCGCACCGTTTCCGTCGTGAATCCCGGCCGCTGGAATCTCGAAGCCGGGCCGGACTTCCTGGATGCCATCCTTCAAATCGGGCCGGATGCCTGCACGCTGCGCGGTGACATTGAACTGCATATCCGTCCCATGGATTGGCGTCACCACAAGCATGCTACAGACTCGCGTTATAAGAACGTGATGGCGCATGTCACCTATTTTGAAGGGGTTTTAGGACCGTCCGACCTATCCCCCTCAGTCCTGCAAATTCCCCTGCGGACCGCGCTCCAGCGCATCCCCTCCTTTTCATTTGATGGCCTGGATGTCATGGCCTACCCTTTCGCCGCCCTGGCCCCACTCCCTCCCTGTGCAGAGGTCTTATCAGGCTGGACCCCTGAGCAACGTGGCGCCCTGCTCAATTGCGCGGGTGAGGAGCGCTTGCGCCTCAAAACGGAACGAATGGCCAAAGCCATCGCGGAAAAGGGGAAAGATCAAGCCCTCTATGAGGAGTTGATGGGGGCCCTCGGCTATAAGCACAACCGGCGTGCATTCCTGGCATTAGCGCAAACGCTTCCGCTGGAAAGGTTACGACGGGAGTCAGGAGCCTCTCCACTTTACGCATATGCGTTACTGCTGGGTGTAGGCGGACTGCTCCCCTCAAAATCAAGCCCGCTCTGGGACAGCGAGACCCGTGCCTTTATCCGGGCACTCTGGGATATCTGGTGGAAACATCAGGCGGAGTGGCATGATCAGATCCTGAATCACGAGGTCTGGATCCTCGCTAATTTGAGGCCGGCCAACCATCCCCTACGCAGGCTCATGGCGGCCGCTCACCTGTTTACCGGAATGCCGCCGGAGGCAGGCTTCTTTGCCGCCGCAGACGCGCCATCCGACTTATTCCGTTGGTGGCTGAAATACTTTGAAAAACAGGGAAGCGACAGCTATTGGGCCTGGCGGGGTAGCTTTGCCGCCCCCCGCTACGCCCGGCCGGAATCCCTGATGGGCCAGGGGCGAGCGGCCACCATTCTGAATAATGTGATGCTTCCCTGGTGGGCCGCCACCGGCTCCATTTCGCTGGAATCCACCCTGCTGGACACCCTCCCGCCGGAGGACCCTAATCGCGTTATTAAGCATACCGCACACGCCCTTTTCGGACACGATCATCCGTCCTCGCTGTACCATTCAGGACTCCGCCAGCAGGGTTTACTTCAGATCTTCCATGACTTCTGCCTGAGCAGTAAAAACGGTTGCGCCGGTTGCCCCCTCCCCATTGCGCTCGCAGAAGAGTGAAGACTTAACCACTAATTAAGAAATGAAGAAATCCAGATTAAGAGAAGAGTTTGAACAGAAGCACGCGAAGATCGCGAAGAAGAAATGTTGCGGGATTTGTATGCGGCGGGTACTCCGCATAAAAATCCCGCAACGGGTTCTTAAGGAATCATAGAAACTACTCCCTGCGTAAGTCTCTGCATTCCATTGTACTTTCCAACTCATGAAAAACCGTTTTGCGATTTTTGATGGATGGCGTAATCGCCAGACACAAAAATCGCAAAACATTTATTTCTTCTTCGCGATCTTCGCGTGCTTCTGTTCAAAAATCTTATCGGGATTTCTTCATTTCCCAATTAGTGGTGAAGTCTTCTTGCATTAAGATGCAGGCTCTGTGACAGCGCCTGATTACCAGAAAGAATAGGAACCGGTGGCCAGGACATAAAGGCCGAGGAGGTAGTTGGTGGTGATATGGGCCACGGAGACGGCGGCGATGTCGCCCTTGCGGCAATAGAGCCATCCATACGCCAGCCCAGCCACTACCCCGACAAGCCAACGATTGTGCTCAAACCCGAACGCAATAGCGGCGATCCAGAATAATCCCCGCCCCACCGTCCGGGGTTCC
>JBIKMI010000121.1:0-8034 GCA_044359285.1 Kiritimatiellia bacterium | reverse complement strand
GTAGAGCAGGATGCGCCGCGACCTTATCCAGCCGCGGCAGGATATCGCCCCTGCCGGCGCCCGGATGGGCCAGCACCACCTGCAAGTCCGGCACCCCCCGGCAGAGTTGCTCCACGACTTCCAGATTTCCACAATGGATGTTCACCACCATGCGGTGCCGGGCGGCCACCCGCATGACAGCCAACGCCGCTGGCGTGGCATACTCCTCCCCGAATCCCATCATGTAACCGACAAGTTCGCCAATCCAGCGCACACCGTGGCCTGCACACCGTTCGATTTCCGCACAGGATTCGTCCGGGAACCGGGGATGGATATGGATGCCGGGGATATAGAAATCGGGAAAGCGGTCTCGTAACGCCAGGGCTTGGTCGTTCAAGGCACGGATATCCGCAAACGAAGCACTCCCCATCTGGCGGATCGGCGCGCCGCAGGCGCGGTGGATTCCCGCCCGCCTCAGGTCGTCGATCTGTTCCTGGATCCCGCAAAACGGCATAAGCCCGTTGCACCAGGTCGTCGTCTCCAAGGCTGGATGCCAGTGGCAGTCGATGATTTCGCCTTCGTATCGACTCATCTTGATCACCCTATACTCCATTCTGCTTTGCTTCCCATTCCCTCATTCCGTCATTGGCGACCGGAGGAAGGAGGGAAATCCCTTCCCGTCTGCATGGATATTTCACCGGTGTTTCCCCACTTCCTCATACATCGCCAACAGGTTCTCCACCGGCGTACACGCCTGGATATTGTGAACCGGGGTGAAGACAAATCCGCCCCCGGGCGCAAACACCCGCAGGCGCTCCCGGACCTCACGCCGCACTTCGTCGGGAGTCCCGAACGGCAGGGTCTTCTGCGTATCCACGCCGCCGCCCCAGAAGACCAGATCGTGCCCGAACTTCTGCTTCAGCATTTCCGGATCCATCCCCGCCGCCGAGCACTGGACCGGGTTGATAATATCGAAACCGGCCTCGATCAGGACCGGCAGCAACGGGGCAATGGCGCCGCAGGAGTGCTTGAAACATTTCCACGGGGTGTTCCGGTGGATCCATCCTGTAACGGCCTTGTAATGCGGCATGTAGAGTTCGCTGAACGCCTCAGACGAGCAGAACGTCGATGCCTGTGTGCCGTAGTCGGCCCCACAGAGGTAAACGGCATCCACGGCGTCAACCAAAGGACCCAACTTCGCACGGATGCGCTCCAGGTTGTCCAGCGCCATCTTGACCTGCCCTTCAAACACGGCATGCAGATAGTCCTGACGGGCCACCGTGGAAATGTACCACTCCTCAACATCACGAATGCCCTTGGGATGCTTGAGCGCCGGCGCCGGCACCGCCCCGATGTCCCCCAGCGCCGTGCCGCCGAAACCGGCAATCACCCCCCGCCCCGTTTTCGAAGCGGCCTCGACCTCGCGGTGGAAATGCACCAGCGCGGCCTCTGAAATGGGCGTGAACTCCTCCAGGTTGTCGGCGGGATTCAGCTTGTCATCATCAATCGGCTCCTGCCGTACAATGGTGTCAGCAAAGTAGCCGCTGGCGGGGATGCAGGCCGACGGCGGGGCCTGACGGTCACCCTGCGGATAGATCAGGATGTCGCCGTTGGGTTCGGTCGAGGTCGTGAACCCGCCCGAGACCAGGATCTCCTGCCCCCACGGCGTGCGCCACTCCTTCCAACCCTCGTTGAGCGGGAATCCGTAACGTGTATTCATCGCCCTCACCGCTTCCACGTCGATCCCGAGCGCCTGTTTCAAGTCCTCATCCACCGCGCCGAGCATCTGGCCGGGATCAATCGCCTTGACAAGGCGTTTCTCCAGCCCGAGACGTTCCCGCAAGGCGGCCACCACCGAAACGTGAATCCCGGTGACCATCGTCCCACCGAGGTCGATGGGAACCGGCCCGTCCTTGTGGCTTAATGCATTCTTTAATCGTTGTCGTGAGGTCATGGTTGTCATTTTGTCATCAATGCCTTATTCGTGTCATAACAAAACCGTCTCAAGGCTCCGCTTGGGCACATGGTGTACGCCGTCGGGCGTCCGGTAATAGGCGGTTCCGCCGCCGGACTCCGCGTCCTCAAGCACCACGGTCTCCCCGGGTCGCCCAAGGGCCACGACCAGATGTACCGCCCACTCGGCGGAAATGCCAAGAACACGGTGGATCTCCTCACGTTTGATGGAGCCCATGATGCAGGCGCCATACCCGCGCTCCGCCGCCGCCAGTTGAATGGTCTGGGCGGCAATGCCGATATCCACGAGCGGGGCCTGCGGTTTTCCCGACGCGGAAAGGATCACAATGAACCCGGTGGGACGTTCGCCAGGTTGGGGGCCTTTCCAATCCTTGAGCAAGGCCGCCCAGGCGACCAGCGGATCAAGGAGTCGCGCGTCCTCACCCTGCACGATCCGGTAACGCAGGGGCTGCTGGTTCCCGCCGCTCGGAACAAGCCGGGCGATATCTACCAGCTCCCGGAGCACCGCCTCCGGCACGGGCTCGGATTCGACAAAGCGACGGACCGTCCGCGCCCGGCGCACAAGATCATGAAAAGATACAATCTCCTTCATCAACGTCACCACCTACCCCTACAACAATCTCAATGCTTCTCCAACCACCGTTTCTTTCTGTTCAGTCATGTCAAGATCCACTCCCTATTCCGGTAAAGTTGCGATTCTGCTTCCATCGACACCGCAAGTCGAGTCCATTTCTGGCCAGGAAAGTTGTAACGTGAAATGCCGTAGCGAGAAAAGAAAGCGTTCCACGCCGTGGATCGCTCTCCTGTCGCGTTCTTCACCATCATACATAGCTTCCGTTCCCAACCCCGCCTAGCCGGAGCCAGATCTTACCGGGCGTTACGACACACCCAACCCCAACAACTTGGCCGCGTTCTCCCCCATTACCTTCCGGCGGACAGCGTCGGGAAGCCCCAGCGTGTCGAAGAGACGCTGATAATCATCGTGTGTCGTTTGCGTCTCCTTCACGATATCCCTGGCCAGTCCCGGGATCGTATCGGACCCGTAGACGAGCTTATCCCACGGCGTCATGCCACTGACGTTATACATGGCATCGCCCTTTCCCCACCATAAGAGGGAATCCAGATACTGCGGCGAACGGTACTTCAGTGTCGAACCACTCAAGTCCGAGAAAACGTTCGGGTGGGTGCGAAGCATCACGGCCCCGTCCTCATGATTGGGATTCCCGAGGTGGGCGGTAATGATCCGCAGTTTGGGGAAACTCCGCGCCACGCGGTCAAGCGTCATGATCTGCATGCGTGTCGAGTCAACCTGCGGCTCAGGCTTTGCCGGATCCGCACGCCCGATGATGCCGGTATGGAACAGCGCCGGCAACCCGGTGGCCTCCATGCGCTCATAGACGGGAAAGATCGAATCGTCGTTGTAGGGAACCAGCGGCCGGATCAGTTTGAAGCCGCGGAAGCCCTCCGCGATGCAACGATCGCCCATCCTCGCCAAGGGAAATGAACGCGAAGGGGATAAGCCGGTCCGCATGCGCCTTGCACGCCGCCAGCACACCCGCATTGCCGGAAAAGGCCCATCCGCCTCCAGTCGCAAACACCACCGTTTTGTCGATGGCCAACGCATCCGCCGCCTTGAGCAGTTCATCAACCGCATTTTCACCTTTTCCAAGGTGCGTGTGTATGTCGATTCTCATCAATCTTTCCTCCTCTCCCACCAATGATTATTATCACCACGCCGTCCAGCCGCCATCCACGCTAAGAGTGGTCGCATTCACCATGCCGGCCTCGTCGCTGGCCAGGTAGACGGCCGACGCGGCGATATCCTCCACCGTGGCTAGTTTCCCGCACGGGATCATCCCCAGCACGAACTTCATGAACTCAGGATTCTGCAGCCGCTTGCGGGTGAAATTGGTCTCGATGAACGTCGGCGCAATGCTGTTCACCGTGATGCCCTGCTTGGCCCATTCCACCCCAAGCGTACGCACGAGCTGGATGATGGCGCCCTTGCTGGAACAGTACACCGGCTGACCGGGGATGCCGATCAGGCCCGACTGGCTGGAAATGAAAATGATCCGGCCCCGCTGGCGTTCGATCATGCCCGGCGCCACGGCCTGCGCCATGAAGAAACCGCCGCGCACATTGGTGTTGAAATGCTCGTCCCAGTTGTCCGGCGTCACCTCAAGCCCCGGCGTCGGACGGTTGATCCCGGCGTTGTTGACCAGGATGTCGATGTGCCCGAAAGCGTCGTTCACCCATTGGACACCGGCCTTGATCCGGTCCACATCCCGAACGTCAATCGCCGTCTCGATGACGCGATGCCCGAACGGGGCCGCCAGCCGCACGGTCTCCTCCCGGCTCACATCCGGCTTGTCCGTGATCGCCACATCCGCACCCTGCCGGGCAAACGCCACGGCAATGGCCTGCCCGATGCCATTTGCCGCGCCGGTAATCAACGCGATCTTGCCGTTCAAATTGAACATGGTTCTTGCCTCCACATCCACTCCACCCTCACCCGTCCACCTTCTTCGGCCCCCCGTATCGCTCCACCCGCACCCGGGCGGTAATCCCGTGGGCGAGCATGTTCTCCACCTTGCACTGCCGTTCGGTGACCGCGCCGATCTTGCGGCTGGCCTCGGGCGTGCAGCGCTGGTACGTCACCGTCTTGAGGAACTTGCCCACCCAGACGCCGCCCGTGTAGCGCGCCGCGCGGCTGGTGGGCAGGATGTGATTGGTGCCGATGGACTTGTCGCCATAGGCCACGGTGGTCTCCTCGCCGATGAACAGCGAGCCGTAGTTGGTCAGCCGGTCGCCGTAATACACCTCGTCCTTCACATGCAGTTCAAGATGCTCCGGCGCATAATCGTCGCTGATCTTGATCGCTTCGTCCGCATTGTCCGCCACATAAACGATACCATTCGTGCCCCAGGACTGAGCCGCAATCTCCTTCGTGGGCAACACCGCGAGTTGCTTTTCAACCTCCGCAATCGTCCGCCGGGCAAAACCCTCGCTGAGTGCGATCAGACAGATGCCGCTGTTGGGATCGTGTTCCGCCTGGCCAAGCAGGTCGCACGCCACCAGGGCCGGATCAGCCAAGTCGTCCGCAATGATCAGGATTTCCGTGGGGCCCGCCAGCAGGTCGATGCCGCAGCGCCCGAACAACTGGCGTTTGGCTTCGGCCACAAACTTGTTGCCGGCGCCGCACAGGATGTCCGCCGGCTCGACTTCGCCCATGCCAAAAGCCATCAGGGCAAACGCAGGCACTCCGCCGAGAATGAACAGGCGGTCCGCGCCGGCCTTCTTCATGGCATTCACCGTAGCGGGATAATACCCCTTGCCTTTGACGGGCGGCGTGCAGGCGATCACATTCTTCACGCCTGCCACCTTGGCCGGAATAATGCTCATCTGGGCCGATCCGAACATCGGGTAACGCCCGCCGGGAATGTAGCTACCCACGGTGTTGACGGGAATATGCTTGTGCCCCAGCGTCATGCCGGGCCGGATCGCCTTCTCCAACGGCTTGAACATCTTCAACTGGGCCTGCGCAAACTTGCGCACGTTGGCCATGCAATAGTCGGTATCTTTGACGACCTGTCTGGGCAGTTGCGCTATGGCCTCATCGATCTGCGCAGTCGACAACTCGAAACCAGCCGGACTCCACTCGTCGAATTTCTGCGAGTACCGCCTCACGGCCTCCATCCCGTGCTTTTCAAGGTCGCTGAGCATTTCCGATACGATTCGTGCTGTTTCGGGATCCTGCTCAAACAACCTGTGTCCACCCATCTTAATTAGTTTCATTGTCCTTTTTATCCTTTCGTTGCTCGTTCGAATCCGCCACTCGTTCCAAGATATACTTCCCGGCGGTGCCGCTCAAGCAGAGGCATCCGGCCTCCACAGGCACGGCGAGCCGGGCGGCCTGTTCACGGCCGTCGCGCTCGACACGCCACGTTCCGGGCGCCACATTACAAACCAGTATCGGCCCTTCTGCCGCACGGTCCACCGCAAAGGAAACCCGCGTGGCCGGTTGGTCGCCGCGCGCAAACAACACGGCGCGATTGAGGAACGCCACACCCACCACGTTGGAGCCGTCGATCCGCACGGCGGCCGGCGCCGGGGTGCCGGCCTCCATGACCGTCAACACGGTCAGGAACTCATCTTCCCGCTGCGGCCGGCCCGGCGCGATTTCCACGCGCCACGCCCCAGCCTCGACCGGCGGCTTGGCGGTCTCGGGAATGGCGTAGTTGGTCGCCACACTGTCCACCCAGAACTCCTTGCCCGGTCCACCGACCTTCCGCATGACCGCGCCCTCCGGCAGAAGCGACTGGAGGTGCAACTGCCCCCCCGCCGACCCCGCACCGACGATGGTCGCCCCATCCCCGGCAAGAACCGGCTCCTCAAAGGAGTGCAACAACCAGGTCTTCTTGAACGTCTCCTTCGCCGCGTTGACTCGGTCGAACAGCACCAGCACCGCCGGGTATCGCGCATCCCCCGTGAAGAGCGTCGCCATGGACCGCGTCACGCGCTCCGCCTTGGGTCCATACGCCGCGGTGATATCGCCAGCGATGAACGCGTACTCGGGCCGCTGGGGATCCGGCCCGAAGGCATGGGCCGTGACACGGCCCTGACGGTAGCCCTTCTCGAGCAGCGTCTCCAGGTCGCGCGGATGATCCTGGCCATTGTTAGGAATCACCTGACCGCCGGCGTTGAGCTGACGCTTCAACGGCTGCTCGTCCGGATCGAAGATCAGCAACCCGTTGCTGGCGAGCGTCTCGTGCGCGTAGCGCCAGTGGGGCGTGCCGTAGCCCGCCTCGTAGGAGCCGCTGGCCACGGCGAGTGACGAGCGGTAGTAGATCTGGAACGTCCCCATGTCGCGCTTCTGGTGATTGCCGAAGAACGTCCCGCCAATCCGCATATGCACCAGCACATCCCGGCTGTCGGCCCCCATGGCCCAGCCGCTCCGCGCCGCCATCTCACCCATGGGCTCGGGAAAAAACTTCACCGCCGGCAGTTGCGACATCGGCCGCGCGGTAATCCCCGGCGGACGGAACAGCAGCTCGAACACCTCCTCCAGCGGTGAGCATTGTCTCAGGAAGTACTCCCCATCCGCCATGCCCAGAAGCACGGGGTCTTCGTAGTAAGCCCCCGCCATGATCATGGACCCCACCTTGCGCCCCGAACGGCCGGTATTGAAACTGTCCCCGCGCCGGATCTGTTCGCCATCGGGCCGCAGATGGTAGATCCAGTGGTACGGCACAAACTGCAGGTCCCTGGAAAAGACATCCCCCGCCCCCATCCGGCGGAACAGCCAGGCGGCCGAGAGGTCGTACACCAGCCGGGTGCCGTAGGAGTCGCCCTGATGATGGCTGTGGCTGGCGTAGTGATAGTTGCGCACCGGCACGAACTTCGTGAAGAAGAGCGCGGCCGCCGCGTTGTACATCTCCGGACTCTCATCGTAGATCGCCACCCCGGCCGGCAGTTGACCCGTCAGCACCCACCCCTCGCTGTCATGCCCCACGACCGCCAGGCAGCGGTCCCGCGCGGGATAGCCCGGCGAATGCAGGCCGGCAATGCGCTGGAACTCGGCCACGAACGCGGCCTTTTCGTCTGCCGTGAGCAGATCGAAACACCAGTCGTACACGCAGGCGGCCCAATGTATCGGGACGAGCAGGGTCCGTCCGGCCTCGGTCGCGTTGGTGCTGGCCTTCAGCCCTGCCAGGGCGCTCTCAATGGCCCGTCGTCCCTGCGCCCGGTCGCCCTGCACCAGATAAATGAAGGCGTTACACAGCGGGCCGGCCTCGGCAATCGTATTCGTGGCCGCACCGCGCTGCACCCGCGCCCACGCGCGGGCAAACTCCGGCATCGTCAGCTTGGCCCGGATTCCCGGCAGATCGTTCGTGCGCACGTACACCCGCGGATGCCCCGCCGGCACGGCGGGAATGTTGACCGTGTTGGTGACAGACGGCACCGGATTGACCGGCTCGGCAACCAACTCAACAGCCCTGGCACCCAATGTGCCGACGGCGATCCAGAGAATCAGTAAAAAACATTTTATCATAGTTTCCTCGTCATTGCTTCGCTCAACCT
>JBIKMI010000285.1:0-3660 GCA_044359285.1 Kiritimatiellia bacterium | reverse complement strand
CGGGATGGAGTGTTTGCGCTATGAACTGGGTGAACCGGATGCCTCCGGGCGCCGCCGGCCGGTGGAACTCAAGGGCAGCGAGTTCATCCGCGAGATAGGCACGGTGATCGTGGCCATCGGCAATGACTCGAATCCGCTGATTCCGCGGACAACGGAGGGGCTCAAAACGACCAAGTGGGGCAATATTATCGTGGATGATACCGGAAAGACCTCGCTCGACCGCGTTTTCGCAGGGGGCGACATTGTGCTGGGCGCGGCCACCGTCATTCTGGCCATGGGCGAAGGGCGCCGTGCCGCCGCCTCAATCAATGAACTATTGAGAAGGTAAATGTGAATGGCTTCTGAAAATAAACAACGTTTTCAGCGTTATATCCGGAATCAACTGATCTCCGGTTTGTTCATTCTGGTGCCGCTGTGGGTGACGTATGTGGTGGTGGTGGCGAGCTTTAACGCCATGGCCTCTGTGTTGCAGCCGCTGGTCAGTCTGCTTCCTATGGAGGTGCCCCACTGGGTTGAGTTATCCATCTCCATCCTGGCCTTCATCCTGCTGGTGCTGGTGGTGGGGATTGTGGCAGGGCGGGTGGTGGGGCAGCGCTTCCTGAGGTGGGGCGAATCCTTTATTATGAAAATCCCTGTCATCAAGGCCATTTATTCGGCCGCCAAACAGGTGGTGGATGCCGTTTCGGTGCCCAACCGGACAACATTCAAATCGGTGGTGGTGATTGAATACCCCCGTCCGGGAATCAGGGTGATCGGGTTCCTGACGGGAGTGACCACGAATGAGACGGGGGCAAAATGGTGTCGCATTTTCATTCCCATGTCGCCGCTCCCGACGTCGGGGTTTTTGCATCTGGTGCCAGCCTGCGAGGTGCGGATGACGGACCTTACGGTGGAGGAGGCTTTCAAGATGCTGATTTCCGGCGGGGTGATCGCGCCGGATCAACTCGAAACACGGCCGGCTGACGTGAATCTGTAACAGCCCCTGTTGTATGCCGGTGACGCCATATGAAAAATGAGCTGGAGTTATCACGCTATCAGGCCATGGATCGACAAAGTATCTGGCATCCCTACACCCGGTTTTCGGCGATCAACGCCGGACCCCTTCCGATCATGACCCGCGGCGAGGGCATCTATCTGTATGATGCGGAGGGGCGGAAATATCTCGATGCCATTTCCTCCTGGTGGGCCTGTAACCTGGGCCACAGCCATCCTGCTGTCATGGACGCCATTATTGCCCAGACCCGTGAACTCCAGCACAGTATCCTGGGGAATCTCTCCCATCCCCGCGCCATCGAACTGGCTTCGATGATCGCGGACCTGTTCCCTGATGACCGGCGCGTGATGTTTGCCAGCGACGGCTCCTGTGCGGTGGAGGCCGCCCTCAAGATCGCCCTGCAGTACTGGTACAACATCGGCCAGACCCGTAAGACGAAATTCATTTCACTGGATTTCGCCTACCACGGAGACACGCTGGGCGCCGTCTCGGTCGGTTATCTGGAGGCCTTCCACAAGCCGTTCAAAAGCGCCTTGTTTCCTGTTTTCCAGGCCCCTTCGCCCTGTTGCGGCACCTGCGCCTTTCATGCCCCGGAACAAACCTGTGTCCAGGAGTGTATTGACACGATGCGAACCCTGATCCGGGAGCACGCCCATGAAGTGGCTGCCGTGATTATCGAGCCGATGTGCCAGGGTTCGGGCGGGATGCGGATCCACACGGCCAGCTATTTGAAGGCACTGGCAGAGACCTGTAAGCACGAAGGCGTGCTGTTGATTGCCGATGAGATTGCCGTTGGCATGGGCCGGACGGGAAAACTGTTTGCCTTTGAGCATGCCGGCATTCTCCCCGATATTGTCTGCATGGGAAAAAGCCTTTCGGCCGGCTATCTTCCCATCAGTGCCGCCGTGGTGCGGGATGCCATTTATGAAACCTTCCGCGATCAGCCTGAAGATCATACCTTTTATCATGGTCACACCTTTGCGGGGAACCCGATCGCGGCGGCGGCGGCCGTGGCGACCTTGCGGGTTTTTGAAGCCGAGGGGGTCGTGGCGCACGCGGCGGCCATGGGAAAAATTCTGGCAGAAGAACTGGCCCCCCTGGCCACTCTGCCCGGCGTGCGCAATGTCCGCTCGCTAGGCCTGATCGGCGTCGTGGAACTTGAGGACAACCAGGACGGGTTCGGTACCCGGCGCGCCATCCAGATCCGGGACCGCCTGCGCGCCAATGGAATCCTGCTGCGCCCGCTGGGCCCGGTCATCTACGTCATGCCCCCGCTCATTATTCCTGAACCCTCCTTGCGGTATCTCGTCCAGGCGCTCGGAAAAGTGATCCGGGAGAGTGCCCCTCAATAAGGCCCTTCAGGCTTTGCACGAGCGGGATAGACCAAAACCCGAAGAGCTTTGAACAGAAGCCCGCAGAGCCCGCGAAGGCCCCATGCGGCGTGCTCGCCGCATGGGGCGGTGCCGGGGTTTAGAACTCAACATCTTGAATTCCGCGAAGCGCACCCCCCTTTACTCTTCGCGATCTTGGCGTGCTTCTGTTCAAATTCTTCTCGGTTGCGCCCTCAATAACGATACTGACTGCCCCCGATAAACTCGCGCAAGAGTGACGTGGGGGGGACAAGGGCGTCATGGGAGTGGGCCTCGAGCGGCGCCAGCAGATCATGAACCCGCTTGGCGCGGACAAAAGCATCCTGCCGGCGGGGGTCCGCCTGGAACCGCGTCATCGCCTGGGGCAGATAGTCCCAGAGTCTCGCTTTCAACAGGGGTAATTCGAAGGGGAGGGCGGTGTTGACAATGAAATCCACCTCCCCGATGAAGGGAATAATGTATTTCAATTCACTGCGCCGGACATAATGCCAGTGCGTCAGGGTTTCCATGGGCTGCAGGTTCCGGTGCGCCTTGTCCCGGATCATCCGGCGCAACAGCCGGTTGTCCGCCCATCGCATGAAGGTGCCGTCCATGGCGCGCAACTGGCCCAGAGTCTCCACATACAGCCTGAACTTATGGGAGGCGGGCACGGCTTGCGTCATTTCCCCATAGAGCCCATGGAGACTGTCCAGCAGCAGGATTTCATTGTCGGCCAGATGCATCTCCTGGGCATCCAGGGTGCTTTTTCCCGTTTTAAAGTTGTAAAAGGGCGTTTTGATGGAGCGGCCGGCCAGAAGTTCACCCAGATGATGGTTGATCAGCTCCAGGTTCAGGGCCTGAGGTGTCTCATAGTCATAATCCCCGAATTCATCACGCGGGTGCTTTTCCAGATCAAAGAAGTAGTTGTCAATGTTGATGGCCTTGAGTTTTTTGCCGACGGCCTGGAGGGCTTCCCCGATTTTGATGGTAGTGGTGGTTTTTCCGGAAGAGGAGGGGCCGGACACAATGATCAGACGCGTGGCATCGCCGCGGGCGGTGATGGCGTCCGTCGCACTCTGGATCTCGCCGGAAAAGCGATTTTCCGAAGCCTGGACCAGTGCGGCGAATGAGCCCTTGCGGATGTGGTCATTGAGTGCTTCGACGCTCTCGCAGCGATGGGCCATGTTCCACAACAGCACTTCGTAGATCTTTTTGTAGGGAATGTTGTCCGTGACCTCAAATGAAATCGCGCGGGTGGCCCGCCGCATTGCTCGCTGGCTGCGATAGGTGATGTAGTTGTGGGCCAGCTTGATCTGG
>JBIKMI010000241.1:0-4396 GCA_044359285.1 Kiritimatiellia bacterium | reverse complement strand
TGGCGGTTCTCAATCAGGGTCTTCTCGACAATATCCTGGATATCCTCGACGGAGGGAAGCATCTCGCCATGATAGGCCTCCGTCAGGCTTTGTTCCACCTGGGCGGAAAGCGATTCCGCCAGAACCCGGTCCGGACTGCCTGTCGAGGTGGTGGCCTTGAAAATGGCACTGGTAATCCGCTCCCGGTCATACGAGACCAGCGTGCCGTTCCTCTTTACAATCGTCCGGATAGATGGGGTCTGCTGCATAACTCAAACGTCTGTAACCTTTTTCACGCCTGCAATCAATTCCTGTTTTCGATTGGAAAAAGGCAGACGGCGGTCTAGACTGGGCGTCACATTATGAACACACCGGACAGCCAGAAGAAAATATCGCACCCCCGGGATCCGCTTCACGGCATTAAACTGACCCGGATCATGGCCGAGCTGGTGGAACGTTTTGGCTGGGAGGAGCTGGGGAAACGCATCCCCATCCGCTGCTTCACAATGAATCCCAGTATCAATTCCAGCTTGAAGTTCCTCCGACAGACGCCCTGGGCACGGGAAAAAGTCGAAGGCCTGTATTTGCGCTATATCGCCGGAGGCAATTCCGGACCGGGCTGATCGTCCTGCTTGTTGTACACCTCTTTCAGGCCGGTGATAAAGTTCCTGAGGAATTGATCCCCGCAGGGTTGGAAGTTCTTGTGATGCTTCTGCCGGAACAGGGCGCTGAGTTCGGACCGGGTGACCACCGCTCCCGCCTTCTGCATGATGGCCATCACATCCTCTTCTTTCAACTCAAGGGCGATGCGCAACTTTTTCAGGATGTCGTTGTTGCTCAGGTGGATATCGGGGTCGACTGGGGCAGGGGGCGCATTCGGCCGGGGCCCGCGCCGCTTGATGATGAATCCGTCCAGAAAGGCCGTGAGCACCGCGTCGGAGCACTCGACAAACCCGTCCTCCCCTTCGCGTTTAAGCAGGTTCTGAATGGTCTCGCGGGTGAGCGAGACGCGGCTTACCCTGAAAATCTCAACCAGTTTATTATCGTTGAGGTTTAAGTTATATCGCAGGCGTTTAAGGGTGTCGTTATTTGTAAGCGGCATGGGTAAAACTAATTTCTTTGGCCAGAAAAGTTCAAAGTTGACAGCTCCGAGTTCAGCATTAAAGCCAGAGGAATCAGCTTTAAACCTCCTGTCTTGAACTTTCGACTTTGAACATGCAACTTGATAGTGCTTGCGCTTGCCTTATGTTTTTTGGCATTGTCCCGCGGTCTCACGGCCAGCTTAGCTCAGTTGGTAGAGCAGCTGATTTGTAATCAGCAGGTCATCGGTTCGAGTCCGATAGCTGGCTCCATTTTATCGGCCGTGAACCGCTTAATGCGTGGATGCCGCCACTGCGGAAACGACTTCTTCCTTATAGCCCCTGGGCTTCGGGATGTCCGCCAAAAAATCTTTAGCCGAGCGGAACAGGGCGCTTCCCACACCGGCTGACGCCAGCGTGTTTTCCTGAGCGGTAAGGCCATTGGCTTTGGAGGTGGCCGCGCTGGGTTTCGGGGCCAGCTTCGGCGTTTCCAAGTCGGTCGGTTGCACGCAGGCGGATTCGTTCAAAGTCGGGGTAGTATTATTCATCAGGTTCCTTTTTGTATTTAGCCACCATACGCCCATGTTCCCGGCAATGCAATACGAGAGGTCTCTATTTTTTGTGGCAGAGCCGGGATCTTCCTGACATAATGCAAGGCCAATTTGGAGACATGGGAACACAGGGCGCATATGAATTACGCACAGCAAAAGGCAACAGGTCAGTTTGTGATTCTTCCATCACTCCTGGCGGCGGATTTCGGACATCTGGCGGATGGGGTCATTCAGGCTGAATCAGCCGGTGCCGATGGATTGCATCTGGACATCATGGATGGTCATTTTGTGCCCAACCTGAGCATGGGGCCGGACGTGGTAGCCATGGCCAACCGGACCTCCTCGATTCCGCTGAGCGTCCATTTAATGATGACCAAGCCGGAAGCCTATCTGCACCCCTTCGTCAAGGCAGGCGCGGATGTGCTCCTGATCCATATCGAATGTGAGGGCGATGTGCGCGGTATGTTGCAGGCCATTCGCGCCCTGGGCGCTCGCCCCGGCATTACCCTGAATCCAGACACCCCTGCGGAATCCGTATACCCTGTGCTCCCGGACGTGGATGAGGTGTTGTGTATGAGCGTGCACCCGGGATATGGTGGCCAGGCCTTCATGCCGTCGGTACTCCCGAAAATCAAAGCACTCCGTTCAGCCATCAAGGCCCGCGGCCTTGAGGTGGATATCAATGTGGATGGCGGGATTGACCTGAAGACGGTCTCTCTTGCGGCCGCGGCAGGCGCGAATGTGTTTGTAGCCGGAACGTCGCTATACAAGGCGAGTAATATGCGGGAGGGCGTCGCCACCATGCGGTCGCTCGCAGCCCAAACTTATGATTCGATGAAGGATTAATACTCACGATGCATCTCCAAGATCAAGATAACCTGAAGCCCCTGCCTAATATCCGGAATTTCTGCATCATTGCCCATATTGATCACGGCAAATCCACTCTTGCGGATCGGTTACTGCAATTGACCGGCACCATTGAGGACCGGGTGATGCGCGACCAGGTCCTCGACAGCATGGACCTTGAACAGGAACGCGGCATCACGATCAAAAGCCATCCCGTGACCATGACGTACAAGGCCAAGGACGGCATTGAGTATGAGCTCAACCTGATCGACACCCCGGGGCATGTCGATTTTACCTATGAAGTCTCCCGCAGCATGATGGCCTGTGAAGGGGCCATCCTCGTGGTGGACGCCGCCCAGGGAGTGGAAGCCCAGACCGTGGCCAACACCTATCTGGCTATCGAGAATAACCTGGAAATCATGCCGGTGATCAACAAGGTGGATTTGCCCGGCGCCGAGCCCGAGGTGGTGGCCAAGCAAATCGAGGAAATCCTGTCGATCCCTGCCGACGACGCCTGCCGCATCAGCGCCAAGAGCGGGTTGAACATCACGGAAATGCTGGAGGAGGCCATCCGCCGGCTGCCTCCGCCTAAAACCTGTCAGGACGGCTATCTCCGTGCCCTGGTATTCGACTCGGTCTATGACGCCTTCCGCGGGGTGGTCACGTTTATCCGGATGGTCGACGGGGAGCTCAAGGCGGGTGACCGGGTGCATTTGCTGGCCAGTGGTCTGGACACCGAGGTCAAGGAAGTAGGGCGGTTCCGTCCTAAAATGGAGGCCTGCAAAAAGCTGACCGCAGGGCAGGTGGGTTATGTCATCGGCACGATCAAGGATTCCTCCGAGATTAAGATCGGGGACACCCTGACCATGCACAATAAGCAGGTCGCCAAGCCCTTGCCTGGCATGAAGGAAATCCACCCCATGGTCTTCAGCGGCCTCTACCCGGTCGATACCGCGGACTACGAGAAACTGAAGAAGAGCATGGAGAAGTTGCGCCTGAATGACAGTGCCTTCACCTATCAGTCGGAATCCTCTGTCGCATTGGGCTTCGGCTTCCGCTGCGGCTTTCTGGGCCTGCTGCATCTCGAGGTCGTTCAGGAACGGTTGCGCCGGGAATTCGACCTGGATGTGCTCAGTACCTATCCCTCCGTGATCTATCAGGTTCACCTCCGGGATGGAACCATGATCGAGGTCGATAACCCGCTGCATCTGCCGGACCCCACCCGGGTGGACCATATGGAAGAGCCCATGATCCGCGCCTTCATCATTTGCCATAACGAGAATATCGGAGACATCCTCCGGGTCGTCATGGACCGGCGCGGGCTGGTTGAGAAAACCGACACCCTCGACTCGAAGCGCGTGATGTTGAGCGCCACCATGCCGCTGAATGAAATCCTGATCGATTTTCATGATTGCCTCAAGAGTATCAGCCGCGGGTATGCCTCGATGGACTATGAGCATATCGGGTATGCCCCCAGCGATCTGGTGAAAATGGATATCCTGCTGAACAGCGAAAGCGTGGACGCCTTCTCCTGCATCATTCACCGGGATAAGGCCGTCTCCCGCGGACGCCAGATGTGCGCCGCACTTAAGGACGTGATTCCGGCCCATCAGTTCACGGTTCCTATCCAGGCCGCGATCGGCAAAAACATTGTCGCCCGGGAAACCATCAAGGCCATGCGCAAGGACGTGACCGCCAAGTGCTACGGCGGCGATATCTCGCGAAAACGGAAATTGCTGGAGCGTCAGAAGGAAGGCAAGAAACGCATGAAGGATATCGGCTCCGTCAGCGTGCCTCAGGAAGCGTTCATCTCAGTGTTGAAATCGACGGGTTGAGCCGGGCAGGAGAGAGTCATGGCAGGATACTTTCAACGGCGGAAATTCGTAAAACACGGTCATGAATGGGTGCGTCATGCCCGGCTATGCCGCCACCTCCGTGAAG
>JBIKMI010000120.1:0-8077 GCA_044359285.1 Kiritimatiellia bacterium | reverse complement strand
ACCCTTCGTCATGCAGGTCTTCGTCGGGGGGGGTGAAAGGGAGGGGGCCGCACTCGATCGCAAGTTGTATGTGGTCCGCAAGCAATGCCAGCGCCGTGTGGCGGAGGTGCTCAGTCCTGGAGAGCGGTTTTATATCCCCAGTTTTTCATCCCGGACGATCGTGTACAAGGGGTTGCTGATGGGGGGCCAGGTCTCCGGCTTCTACAAGGATTTGAATGATCCGGATATGGAGAGCGCGGTGGCGGTGATTCATCAGCGCTACAGCACCAACACGTTTCCCTCCTGGGAGCTCTCGCAGCCATTCCGGTTCCTGGCCCACAATGGCGAAATCAACACGCTGCGCGGAAATATCAATCAGATGAAGTCGCGCGAGAGCGGGTTGGCCTCGCCGCTTTTCGGTGACGACATCCGCAAACTCCTCCCGATCATTGATGCAGGAGGAAGCGATTCAGCGTGTTTGGACAATGCGCTGGAGTTGCTGGTTGCCGGCGGACGCGAGATCCCGCATTCGATGATGATGCTGATCCCGGAAGCCTGGGGGGCGAAGTATCCCATCGGTCCGGATCAAAAGGGATTTTTCGAATATCATGCCGGCTTGATGGAGCCCTGGGACGGACCCGCGACCGTGGCGTTCACAGATGGTGCGGTGGTGGGGACCCTGCTGGACCGCAATGGACTGCGTCCGGCACGGTATACCATCACGAAAGACCGGTTTATCGTCATGGCCTCCGAGGTCGGGGTGTTGGATATCCCCGCGGAACAGGTGCTGGAGAAGGGGGCCCTGCGCCCCGGCCAGATGTTGCTGGTTGATCTTGCGCGTAAACGGGTGTTGAAGGACAAGGAGCTCAAGAGCCAGATGTCGCGTCGGCAGCCCTATCGCCGCTGGGTTGAGGAAAACAAGGTTTCGGTTCAGGGTTTATTTGAGGCCATGGCGCCCATCACCCCGGAATTCGAGACCCTGCTCCAGCGGCAACGGCTGTTCGGGTATACGCGGGAAGATGTCCAGATCCTGCTGGAGGCGATGGCCTCCAAGGCGCATGAGGCGGTGGGTTCGATGGGTACGGACACGCCACTTGCGGTCTTCTCCGAGAAGCCGCAACTGCTCTTCTCCTATTTCAAGCAGCTGTTTGCCCAGATTACCAATCCGCCGATTGATCCGATCCGCGAAGAGCTGGTCATGTCCCTGATGACGTTCATCGGGAATCCTTCCAACATTCTGCTGGAAATGCCGCAGTATGCCCGCCTGATCAAATTACGCCACCCCTTCCTCTCGAATGAGGACCTGGAGCAGATCCGCGGGATCGGACTCAAGGACTTCAGTGCCGCCACCATCCCGATCGGATTTCCCGCGGGTGGTTCAGGCGCGGAGTTGAATGCGGCCCTGGAGCAGTTGTGTGCCATCGCGGATGAGCGGGTGGCCGCCGGCAATAACCTCCTGATTTTGAGTGACCGCGCTCTCGACGCCGGGCTGGTTCCTATTCCTGTAATTATGGCGGTAGCCGCCGTTAACCAGCATCTGGTGCGTAGCAGGACCAGGACTGGAGTGGGCCTGATCGTGGAAACCGGTGAAGCCCGTGAGGTGATGCACATGGCCCTGCTGCTCGGGTATGGTGCCACCACAATCAACCCTTACCTGGCGTTTGAAACGATTGCGGATCTCGCACTGAAGAAAGAGCTGAGCGCGGATATCGGGCCTGCCAGGGCCATGGAGAATTATGTGGGTGCCCTTTGTGAAGGGCTGCGTAAAGTGATGTCGAAGATGGGGATTTCAACCTTGCGAAGTTACCGCAGTGCCCAGGTGTTCGAGGCGGTGGGCCTTGACCAGGCGCTGGTGGAACGGTTTTTCCCGGGTACGGCGTCGCGCGTCGGAGGAATCGGCCTGTCAGAGATTGCGGTTGAGGCCAATGCGCGCTATGCCGAGGCTTTTTCCACCCGGCCGGTGACGGATTCACTCTTGACCGCAGGGGGGCAGTATCGCTACCGGCGGGATGGTGAACGGCACCTCTGGTCTCCGGAGGCGATTGCTAATCTCCAGCATGCAACCCGTGCCGGGGATGTTAAGTTGTACCGCGAGTATGCCCGGCTGATTAATGATCAGGCGGAAAAACAGTTCACCCTGCGGGGGATGTTCAAGTTCAAACCCGGTTCGCCGGTGCCGCTGGCTGAAGTCGAGCCGGTGGGCGGGATCATGAAGCGGTTCGTGACCGGCGCCATGTCGTTCGGCTCGATCAGCCGCGAAGCCCATGAGGCCATGGCCATCGCCATGAACCGGCTGGGTGGCATGAGTAATAGTGGCGAGGGGGGCGAGGATCCGGCGCGCTACCAGTTGCTGCCCAACGGGGACAGCCGGTGCAGCGCGATCAAGCAGATCGCCAGCGGACGGTTCGGGGTCACCACGGAATTCTGCGTCAATTGCCGCGAGCTCCAGATCAAGATCGCCCAGGGCGCCAAGCCGGGTGAGGGCGGACAGTTACCCGGCCACAAGGTGAATGCGGAGATTGCCAAAGTACGTCACTCGACCCCGGGCGTCACCCTGATCTCGCCCCCGCCGCATCATGACATCTACTCGATTGAAGATATCAAGCAACTGATCTATGACCTGAAAAACGTCAATCCGGAAGCCCGGGTTTCAGTCAAGCTGGTCTCCGAACTGGGTGTAGGCACGATTGCCGCCGGCGTAGTGAAGGCCCATGCGGATATGGTTCTGATCAGCGGCCACGATGGGGGCACAGGCGCCTCGCCGCTCTCTTCCATCAAACACGCTGGTGCGCCCTGGGAGCTCGGATTGGCGGAGACCCAGCAGACGCTGGTATTGAATAACCTGCGCGGTCAGGTCCGGCTTCAGACGGATGGTCAGATCAAGACCGGGCGTGATGTGGTGGTGGCCGCCCTGCTGGGGGCAGAGGAATATGGTTTTGCCACTACCGCCCTGGTTGTGCTGGGGTGCATCATGATGCGGAAGTGCCATAGCAATACCTGCCCTGTGGGGGTGGCAACCCAGGACCCGCGGTTGCGCAAGCTCTTCACCGGCAGCCCGGATCACCTCGTTAATTTCTTCACCTTTATCGCCAGTGAAGTGCGTGAGATCATGGCGGAACTGGGCTTCCGGACCATGGATGAAATGGTCGGCCGCTCGGATTGCCTGGAAATGAACCAGGCGATCACCTTCTGGAAATCCAAGGGCCTGGATTTTTCGAAGATTCTCTACCGCCCGCCGGGCGACAGTCCGGTCCGCTGTGTCGCCAAGCAGAACCACGAACTGGACAGCGCGATGGATCTTAAATTGATCCCGCAGGTCAAGGCGGCCATTGAAACCGGCAAGCCGGTCTCATTGGTGCAGCCCATCAGGAATGTCAACCGGACGGTCGGCACGATGATTGCCGGACTGGTGGCGAAGAAATACGGTCATGCTGGACTGCCGGATGACACGATCACCCTATCCTTCAAGGGCTCGGCGGGACAGAGTTTCGGGGCCTGGTGTGCCAAGGGGATGACCCTTGTGCTGGAAGGGGAGTCCAATGACTTTCTTGGCAAGGGATTGTCCGGGGGCCGGATTATCGTTAAGCCCTTTTCCCGTGCAACCTATACGGCGGAATCCAACATCATTGCCGGGAATGTGCTGCTGTACGGGGCGACCTGCGGTGAGGTGTTCCTGAATGGGGCTGTCGGGGAGCGGTTCGCGATCCGCAATAGCGGGGCCACGGCGGTGGTGGAGGGGATTGGCGATCACGGGTGTGAATATATGACCGGTGGCCGCGTGGTCGTTTTAGGGCATACCGGGGTTAATTTCGGGGCTGGTATGAGCGGGGGGCTTGCCTATATTTATGATGAACACCGGATTTTTGATGCCCGCTGTAATTTAGATATGGTGGACTTGGAGCTGGTGGTCAGCGCGACGGATAAGGACGAACTGCGTGGCTTGATTGAGAAGCATTTGCGCTACACCGGGAGTATGAAAGCCAGACGTATCCTGGACAATTGGGAAGAGCAACTGCCCTATTTCATCAAGGTGTTCCCGATGGAATATCGCCGGGTGATGGGCCAGATGATGAAGGAAGATGAAGCGACCGAACGAGCTGAGGTGATTCATGGGTAAGGTAACCGGGTTTATGGAGTTCGAACGCCACGATCCAGGCTATCGGCCTGTGGCCGAGCGAGTGAAGGACTTCAATGCGGTGGAGCTCAGGCCCTCCGAGGCCGAGGTGCGGGAACAGGCGGCCCGCTGTATGGATTGCGGCACGCCTTTCTGCCACTGCAGTGGCTGTCCGGTGGAGAATGTGATTCCGGAATTCAATGAGCATGTCTATCAGGGGCGCTGGAAAGAGGCACTGGATATCCTGTTGTCGAAAGATAATTTTCCCGAATTTACCGGCCGCATTTGTCCGGCGCCCTGTGAGGGCGCCTGCGTGCTCGGGATCAACAAGGAGCCGGTCTCCATCCGCCAGATTGAACTTGCGATCATTGAAAAGGGGTTTGAACTGGGGTATTTGAAGCCGGAGCCGCCGGCCGTCCGCAGAAAAGAACGGGTAGCGGTGCTGGGCTCCGGGCCTGCGGGTCTGGCTATTGCCGACAGTCTGAACCATGCCGGCTATGGTGTCGTGGTGTATGACAGCGATGAGAAGCCGGGCGGAATTTTGAGGTACGGGATCCCTGAATTCAAATTGGGCAAGTGGGTGGTGGATCGCCGGATCCAATTGATGCAGACGGAGGGTGTGGTGTTTGAAAATCTGGTCAGGGTGGGGGAGGATATTTCGTATCACTACCTTCAGAACCGGTTTGATGCCATCTGTCTCGCGGGTGGGGCGCGTGAAGCACGCGATATCAAGGCACCCGGCCGTGACTTGAAGGGGATCCATTTTGCCATGGATTTCCTGATTCAACAGAATAAGCGGTTAGGCGGGGAGAGTGTGACGCCGGGAACCGATATTCTGGCGGGCGGCAAAACCGTGCTGGTGATCGGTGGAGGCGATACCGGCTCCGACTGCGTCGGGACATCGGTCCGGCAGGGCGCCAAATCGGTCACCCAGATCGAGATTCTGCCCCAGCCGCCGCCGACCCGGTCTCCGAATACGCCCTGGCCCATGTGGCCGGTGAAGATGCGGACATCAAGCAGTCATCAGGAAGGTTGCACCCGCCGTTGGAGTGTGGCAACCAAGGAATTTATGGGCCGCGAGGGGTCCGTTCAGTCCGTACGCGCGGTGGAGGTGGAGTGGGTGACTCCGGCCGGAGGCGGCCGCCCGGCCCTGGTCGAAAAGCCCGGTTCCGAATTTGTGATTGAGGCCGACCTGATCCTGTTGGCGATGGGCTTTACCGGGCCCGAACGTAATAAAATCGTGGAGGGACTCGGCATCAAGACCGAACCCAGTGGCGTGATCTGGCGCGACACGCAGAACATGACCAACATCCCCGGTATCTTCGTGGCCGGTGATATGACTCAAGGCGCTTCCCTCGTGGTTCGCGCCATCCGGGATGGCCGCCAGGCGGCCGCTGGTATGGCCCGCTATCTTGAAGGGCAGATGCGTAAAACCAATCAATAGGTTGAACGACAGATAGTCCGTTTCTTGACGGCGCCCATCAACCCGGTTTGGTCAGAACAGACCCTGTTCGATGATCCGAAGCGCTTTATTCGAAGGCGTTACTGTCCGCTCAACGTCGAAGATTCCTGTCCCTGGATTTTACTCTGAGAGGGGGATGTCAATGGGGGTAGGGGGTGTCTCGTCCGCTGACGCGGGTGTACGCTTGTCCTGCCCGGCGGTACTGGCTGGGGGAGAGGCCCTCCTCGGCGCGGAAGGCTTTTGAGAAGCTGTGGACCGTTTCGAAGCCGACGGCGACGGCGATTTCGGAGAGGGTCATCGGGGAGCCCATCATCAGCCTGCAGGCTTTGGAGATACGGGCCCGGCGCAGATAGGTGCGGGGAGGGGAGCCGAAGTGTTTTTGGAACAGTTGGCGGAAATACGAAGGGGAGAAACCGAGTTGGCGAGCGATGGTCTCCACGGATAGGACGGTGTTGCAACGGGAGCGGATGAGGCTAGCGGCTTCTTCCAGGATCGGAATATGGGCGGAGCTTGTCGTGTCGAGCCCCTCCTGCCCCCGCAGGATTTCCGCGATGATTTCCAGCATAAGACCTGACATGCGCAGGGCCCCGTAGGGCTGGGCGCGCACGGCTTCGGCGCAAAGCTCGCGGAGTAGGTGTCCGACCCGGTCATTGGTATAACCGGTGAGTTTGCCGCACAGATTGGTTAGGCGAGGTTCTTGGATGGTGACATGCATGAGCGGTTGGAGATCTGTCAGGTCCAGCATGCCGCCGGGGATGGTGAAGTCCCAATGACTGGTGGCAGGTTGATAGACGAGGTCGAAGTGGGCGTAGGCCAGTTCCATGGAGGGGGCAAAACCTTGTATGGCGTGGGGTGTATTGGGTGGGATCCAGTAGAGATCTCCGGGGCCTGCTTCGGTCGTCGTGCCGTCGACCGTGAACTGGCCCTTTCCACTGGCGATGTGGATAATAAGATAATCCAGCAATTTTCGAGATGGTATATCCCATGCGAGGCGCTGATGATGTCCGCAATGCCTAACATAAGGCTTGAGAAGCGGGATTAGTTCCGCTCCTGCTCCTGTACCTGGAATGAGAGCGTTAGAGAGGCGTGCATCTTGATGTTGGCGATTTGGACACATGTTTGTTGATCCATCCAACGACATTCTGGGACGGGTTTGGCAGGATTGCAACAGGAAAACGGGAAGAAATTTTAACTTCAGCAAGGAAAGGAAAGATGTCGATGGCAGTGAAATCCTGGTGGAAAGGGCCGGTCAAGGCTGAGCCGAATTTTGAAAACATATTGAAAGTGTTGCGGAGAGAGAAGCCGGATCGTCCGACATTGTTCGAATTTTTCCTTAACCCGCCGCTGTACCGGCAGATCCTGGGACTTGGGCCACAGGATCGGAAAGGCGATATGGGGGTGACGGTGGAGGCGTTCCGGGCGGCCGGGTATGACTATGCCACGGTGCAAGCGTCCGATTTCTGGTTTCATGTTGGAGAGGTCCATCAGGCGGCTTCCTTATCCATGAACGAGGGGGCGGTGATCGTGGACCGGGCGAGTTTCGAGGCGTATTCGTGGCCGGAACCGGAGAAGGCCAACTTTACGAACCTGGAGGTGGGCGAAAAGGCACTCTCTTCCGGGATGAAGATCATCGCGCATACGCCAGGCGGCGTACTGGAAAATGTGATCCGGTTGGTTGGATTCGATTCCCTGTGCTACATCCTTGCTGATGATCCAGTTCTGGCGAAGGATATTTTTGATGCCGTGGGATCCCGCTTGGTCCGGTACTACAGGATTCTGCTGCAGCACGAGGCTGTGGGGGCTATCATCGGCAATGATGATTGGGGATTCAAGACCCAGCCGATGTTGTCGCCGGATGATATGAGAAAGTATGTGGTTCCGTGGCACCGGAAGATTGTGGAAACGGGACATGCGGCGGGACGGCCGGTGATCATGCACTCCTGCGGGAATCTGAAGACCCTGATGGATGACATCATTGACGACATCGGGTACGACGGCAAGCACTCGTATGAAGACACCATTCAGCCGGTGGAAGAGGCTTATGAGCAGTATGGGAGGCGGATTGCCATTCTGGGCGGACTGGATGTTGATTTTGTGATCCGTTCCGAGCCTGAGGCGGTTTATCGACGGGCCAAGGAGATGCTGGAGCGAAGTGCGGATCGGGGTGGATATGCGCTGGGGACAGGCAATAGTGTTCCTGAGTATGTACCGCAAGAGCATTACTTTGCCATGATTGCAGCGGCGGTTGAGGGGAGGTAGGGGTTGAGGGGAGATCGGGGGATGGTTAGTATGTCCCTGGATTTTCACGGAATGGATATGTCGGGGGATGTTGGCTACCTGCAAAACAGCCGCGAGAATCCGGTGAAGGTGCTTGAATGTGTGCGAGATATTGAGATAAGACTGACGAGTTTTCACCCCTAAAAAGGAGAGCTCTATGCAGGATCCGGCAAGAATCATGAAGATGGCGAGCGCGTTCTATGATTCGAATGTGCTTTTTGCCGCCAGCGATCTCGGCTTTTTTG
>JBIKMI010000119.1:0-8107 GCA_044359285.1 Kiritimatiellia bacterium | reverse complement strand
TGGCGGTGTTTGCGATGTTGGTGTTCGGGTTGAAACGACTGCTGATGGGCAGTGTGCAGCAGGCGGCCGCGAAACTCCGGGAAGTGGAAGCGGATCTCGGACGGAAGGAAGAGGCGGTCCGCAAGCGTATTGAGGATAATGAGGCGGAATTCCGGCGGAAAAGCGCCGAGGCGCAGGAAGGGCTGATCCGGGCGCGGGAAGCCATGGAGAAAGATGTCTCGCGCACCCGGGACGGGCTTCTGGATGAGGCGCGCAAAGAACGCGACAAGATTGTGGACGAGGCCAATCGCAGCAAGGAGAAGCTGCGGCAGGAGCTGGCGCGGGAGGCCCAGGGGCAGGCGGTTGAAAATGCCCGGCGCGTGTATGAGTTGGTTTTCAGTGAGGAGTTGGGCCGGAAGCTGGACCACTCTTTCCTGGATGAACTGCTGGTGGCACTGGACGAGATGGACGCCTCCAGTATCACCATTGCGGCCACGGCCATCGAGGTGGTCTGCAGTCATCCGCTGGAGCCCGCCCATCATGAGCGGCTGATGGACATTGTGGCCAGGAAATTCGGCGTCACACTGGGCGTGCAGGAAGCAATTGATCCAGGTCTGATCGCCGGCATCAAGATCAAGCTGGGGAGCCTTGAGATCGACGGAAGCTTGCGGAACCGGTTCAATGAGGCGATCGAGCAATTGAAAAGCGAACATGTGTGAGTACGGTTCCCTCGCCCCGTGAGGGAGAGGGTTAGGGGGAGGGGTGGGTTCAGGCCATGGCGTTATTGAGTCAATTGAGGCGCGATCTCCGGTTTAATACGGAGTTCCTTCAATTGATCGTGACCTTGAAAAATATCGCCGCCTCGCAGTATCACACCCTGGAGCGCGAGAAGGCGCGGTTCGCTGAGTTTATGGAGCAGTTTTCGGGATTTTTCCGGGTGGTCGATATGGTGCATGTGGAGGCACCACTGGTGCGGGTCGCTACGGATGTTGTGGGAATTGTGCTGGTCACATCGGACTCGGGGTTTATGGGCGGTCTGAATGCCGGCGTGATTGAGGCGGGGTTCGACGTGCAGGGGGGGCTCCCGCTCGAAAAGGTGCGATTTATTGTGATCGGGGAGCGCGGTGCCTCGAAACTGGACGAGAAAGGGCTGGAGTTCAAGGCCTTCCCGGGAATCAACCCGGAAACCCGGTTTGAACAGGCACTTGAAATCCGCGATTATGTTGTGGGCGAAGTCAAGGCGAAGCGGATCGGAAAGGTCGTGATGGTTCATCCCCGCGCCCTTTCTTTCACGCAGCAGACGGTTGATACCTTGTCCCTGCTGCCGTGTGGCGAACTGTTCGACAAGGGGTCCGACACGGAGATTACCCGGCATACCGGGGTGATGAAACAGATTGCCGGCGCCCGCAAGATCACGGTGGAGTCCGCGTATCCGGACATGGTGGAGTATCTGGCCGGGATGTGGGTGGCTTCCAAGCTGTACGAGGTATTTGAGGATAGCAAGCTGGCTGAGTTCGCGGCGCGCGCCATGCATCTGGAAGAGAGTAGTCAGAAACTGACAGGGGAGCTCAAAAAGCTGAAGCATCAATGTTTCCGGGCGGCACATGAACTGGTTGACAAGAGCATGCGTGAGTCGTTCTCGTCACGCAAAAAGAAAAAGAAAGTGGCATAATCTATGAGCGCTCAAGCTACAGGTGAATTGAAAAAAGGCCGGGTCGTTGGCGTCCAGGGACCCATCGTGGATGTCCGGTTCAACCAGATCTCAGACATGCCGGATCTGCATGAGCTGGTGATGGTCAAAACGTTTGACAAGCGCGACCTTGCCCTGGAGGTGGCCGAGCATCTGGAAGGGAGTGTGGCCCGGTGTATTGCGCTCTCCTCCACCTTGAACCTCCAGCGCAATGCCGTGGCCACCTCGTCAGGTGATGTGCTGCGGGTGCCGGTGGGCGAGGCCCTGTTCGGGCGGATTATCAATGTGATGGGCCAGCCGATTGACGGGAAGGGGCCCATCAATGCCTCGGAGACGCGGCCCATCCACCGGGATGTCAGCAAGTTGCGCGTTAATGTGGCCACGCTGGTCGATAACAAGCGGGAAGTGATGGAGACCGGCATCAAGATGATCGATCTGCTGTACCCGGTGGTAAAGGGCAGCAAGACGGGCATTCTCGGAGGCGCCGGTTGCGGCAAGAGCGTCGTGATTCAGGAGCTGATTCATAATGTGGCCGCTGAGCATGACGGGTGCAGCGTGTTTGCCGGGGTAGGCGAACGTATCCGGGAGGGCAATGAGCTGTACTTCGAGTTCGAGCACTCCGGCATCCTCAAGAAAGTCATCATGGCGTTCGGGCAGATGGATGAGCCGCCGGGTGCCCGTTTCGAGGTGGTCAAGACCGGCATCACCCAGGCGGAATGGCTGCAGGAACAGGGCAAAAACGTGCTGCTCTTTATTGATAATGTCTTCCGGTTCGTGCAGGCCGGCTCCGAGATTTCCACCCTGATGGGGCGCGTTCCCTCGGAAACCGGGTATCAGCCCACGCTCAGCTCCGAGGTCGGCGATATCCATGAACGGATCAAGGCGGGAAGCGGCGGGTCCATCTCGGCCTTTGAGGCGGTGTATGTGCCGGCAGACGACCTGACCGATCCCGCCGTTGTGGCGATTTTCAGCTATCTGGATTCCGTGCTGGTGCTGTCCCGTGACCGGGCGCAGCTCGGCCTGTATCCGGCGGTGGATCCGCTGAATTCGTCGAGTTCCAACATGGACTCGGCGATTGTCGGGGAGCGTCATTTCGGCATTGCGCAGGAAGTGGTGCGGATGCTGACGAAATATGATGAGTTGCGGCGGATCGTGGCGGTGATCGGGATTGATGAATTGTCGCGGACGGACCGCCTGATCTATGAGCGCGCCCGGAAGTTGCAGAATTACCTGACGCAACCGTGCTTCGTCGCGGAATCCTACACCGGCCGCAAAGGACAGTATGTGCCAACCGAGGTAACGGTCAATGACTGCGCAAAGATCATCGAAGGGGTCTATGATGACCGGGATGAGCGGGAGTTCTACATGATCGGGCGGCTTCCCTAAGGAGAATCCATGGCGCCACAATGGAGCGAATTACTGGTCCAGGAAAAACTGCTTTCGCCGGCCCAGATGGAGGACGCCATGCGTCTCTCCCGCGAGCGGAGTGAGCCGCTGATCAAAACCCTCGTGGCGCAGGGCCTGGTGGCAGAGGACACCCTGTTGGGCGTGTTGGCCCGGCAGCAGGGGATCGACTTTATCTCATTGCGCGATGTCCGTCCTGAACCCGCCGCCGTGGCCAGCTTGTCCGCCCGCTTCGTATCGCATTACCGCGTCATGCCGGTGTCCTTGTCGGGGCAGCGGTTGGTGGTAGCGGTGGCGAATCCCTTCGACCGGGCGGCCATTGAGGACATCGAGAGCAGTCTCGGGCTCCGGGCGGAACGGGTTCTGGCGTGTGAAGGGGACATCCTGGCGGCCATCCGCTCCCATTACGGAGTGGGTTCCGAGACAGTGGAGCGTATTCTGGCGGGCACCCATGAGCAGGGCGGGGGCTCCCAGCTGGAGGCCTCGCATGATCTGGAAAACAAGGCCGAGGATGCCTCGGTGATCAAGCTGGTCAATCAGCTGCTGCATCAGGCGATTACCGATCGCGCCACCGATATTCATTTCGAGGTCTATCGCGATGATGTCACCCTGCGGCGCCGCATTGATGGCATTCTCTATGACACCCCGGTATCGCGGAATATGGCGGCGCTCTATCCGGCGATTATTTCCCGGATCAAGCTGATGGCGGCGCTCAATATCGTTGAGCGCCGTCTGCCGCAGGACGGGCGCGCCCGGGTGAATATCGGGTCGCATCAGTACGACTTGCGGGTCTCGGTGGTCCCCTCGGTGCATGGCGAGAACATGGTCATCCGGATCCTCCCCACCTCCATGCTCTTCAGCATGGAGCAGCTGGGGCTCTCGCCGGATCACCTCCACATCCTGACCGATCTGATTCAGCTGCCGCATGGGATTGTGTTTGTCACCGGGCCGACCGGCAGTGGGAAAAGCACCACCCTTTATGCCTGCCTGACCCGCCTGAACACCCGGGATCACAAAATCATCACGATCGAAGACCCGGTGGAGTATGAGATCAAGGGGATTATGCAGACCCAGGTCAATCCCCGCATCGAGCTGACGTTTGCGCGGGCCTTGCGCAGCATGCTGCGGCATGATCCGGACATCATGATGGTGGGCGAGGTGCGCGATCGTGAGACGGCGGAAATCACCATCCAGACCGCCCTGACCGGCCATCTGGTGTTCAGTACCCTGCATACGAATGACGCCGCCAGTGCGGCCATCCGCCTGCTGGATATGGGAGTGGATCCCTATCTGATTGCCTCGACCGTACGGGCCTTTGTGGCGCAACGCCTGGTGCGGGTGGTCTGTGAACATTGCCGTGAGTGGAGCCAAATCCAGGGGCGGCGCTGCAGTCACGGCCGGGGCTGTCCCCAGTGCAACGGGACCGGCTACCGGGGGCGGGTGGCCATCAGCGAGATCATGCAGGTGGTGCCCGAGATCCAGGATTTGATTTTGCATCGCGCTTCCGCGCGGGACATCCGCCAGCGGGCCGTTGCGCTGGGTATGAAAACCCTGGCCGCCGACGGGTGGGATAAAATCGAGAAGGGCATCACAACGGTTGAAGAGGTGAGCCGGACGACTTTTGACACCCTGACGCATGTTGAGGGCGGGTGACGTGCCGACCTTTGTCTATAAAGCCAAGCATGGGCCGGATAAAACCGTGGATGGGGAAATACAGTCCGAGAACCGGGCGGCCGCTGTCGCCCGGCTGGAGCGCATGGGCTACAGCCCGCTCTCGATCGAAGAGGTGGCGGGCCGGCAGCGGGGGGCGCCCTCGACGCGTGTCAGGAAGATCAGGCCGCGGGATATCACGGTGCTGACCCGTCAGCTGGGCGGGCTGCTGCGGGCGGGTGTTCCCATCATGCGGGCGCTGATGACCATCCAGCAACAAACCGGGAACGCCTCGTTGCGGGGTGTGGTCATGGATATTTCGGGGTTGGTGAGGGATGGACGGACCTTTTCAGAAAGTCTCGCCCGCTATCCCGTCTTGTTTCCGGAATTGTACGTCAATATGGTCCGGTCCGGCGAGTCCGCCGGTATGCTGGACGAAATCCTGATGCGGCTGGCGGAGGCGCGGGAAAGCGACGATGAGCTCCGCTCGCGGGTGATTGCGGCGATCGCCTATCCGGCGTTGGTGCTCTCGGTGGGGGTGTTGAGTATCTTCATCATTCTCACTTTTTTTCTGCCGCGGATCATGCACCTGTTCGAGGGGTCGACCGTCGTGTTGCCCTGGCCGACCCGGGTGGTGATGGGCGTGAGCTCGGTATTCTCAAACTACTGGGGCGTTCTGGTGGTTCTGGTTGGCGTGATCATTATTTTGCTGGGGCGTTACTTTAAGACGGAGGCCGGGCGGTTGGCGCTGGATGGGACGCTGTTGCGGATGCCGGTGATCGGGGCGTTTGCGCGGGATACCGATATTGTCAGGTTTGCCCGCACCCTGGCCCTTCTGGTCAAAGCCGGGATCTCAGTGGATCGGGCCTTGACACTCGCGGGCAATACGCTGGTGAACGGGCGGTTGCGGGGGGCGGTACTGGCGGCGGCTAATGAGACGGTTCATCAGGGGGCGACGGTGGCGGCTGGCTTCAAGCGCCGCAGCGAAATTCCTGAATTTGTCACCAACATGGTGGCGGTGGGTGAGGAAAGCGGGAGGCTGGACGAGGCTTTGATGGAGGTGGCGGCGTTCTATCAGCGAGAGCTGGATCGTGATCTCCGGCAGGTTACCACCCTGCTGGAACCCGCTTTGATCCTGCTGGTGGGCGTGGTGGTCGGGTTTATCATCTTCGCCATGCTATTGCCGATATTCCAGATCGGGCAGGCCGTGCGGTAATAAAGAGAGTTGCTCGGTTGTTGGGTTGTTGAGTTGTTCAGGGGGTGGCATGCCTTTGGGTGTTCCCCAGCAACTCGACAACTTAACAACTCAGCAACTGGCCAATAGGAGGACAGGAGTGAATATGAAAAAGATAGATCAGAACGGCTTTACCTTGATTGAACTCATGATTGTGGTGATTATTATCGCGGCGTTGGCGGCGATGGTGGCGCCGAATCTGATTGGCCGGAGTGATGAGGCCAAGGGCAAAATTGCGCAGGGCGACCTGGCGAGTCTGGATACGGCCCTGAAGCTGTATCGGCTGGAAAAAGGCACCTACCCGACCGGGGAGCAGGGGCTTGAGGCATTGCTGGCCTCGCCCGGGCCGGGCCGGGAGCCTTATCTGGACAAGCCCGCACTCGATCCCTGGCGCCGCAAATACCAGTACCGCTTCCCCGGCACACACCGACCGGCGGGCTATGATTTGTTTTCAGCCGGAGTGGATGGCAAGGAAGGCACAGCGGATGACATCAAGAACTGGGAGTGACGGCTTTACCCTGATTGAGGTGCTGGTGGCGTCCGTCATCCTGTTTGCAGGCCTGGGCGCCGTGCTGAAGGCGTATAGCCTGGCGGTGGTCGCGATGGAGTCCGCGGCGGATAAGCTGGCCATCTGCCAGGTGATCCAACAGAAGGCGGCGGAGCTTGATGTGCAGGTTTTAAGTGCTGCCACCGGGGTGCCTGGTGGCGGGGGGCGCCAGACGGTGGGGGGGAGCGACTATCTGTGGCGTGTTCAGGTGGCCCGGCAGGTTTTGACGCCGCAACTCTCCGTGGTGAGCGCGGCGATCGAGGTGGCGCGGGTCAATCGTTCCCAGATCACCCGTGGTATGTGTGAGTGGACTCAATTTCAGGAAAAGAAACCGTGAGGCGAAGCCGTGGAGGAATGACCCTGCTTGAGTTGCTGATTGCCACTGCCCTGGCGGCCGTGGCCGCCCTGGTGGTGGCTCAGGCGTTTGCGGCGGGAGTCAGGGTCTGGTCGCGCGCAAATCAGTTAAGCGGACACTATGCCGACGCGGTGCTGGCGCTTGAAGGGCTTCAGCAGGATCTGCGTAATACGCTGCCCAGCCGGCAGGTATCGTTCCGTGGCGGGCAGACTTGGATTGAAATCCCCGCCTTGATCCCGCTGGCTGGCCGGACCGGGAGTGGGGATCAGCCCGGCGTGATCCGGTATGAGTATGATGCCACCAGCCAGAAGCTTGAAAGGCTGTCGACCCCCCATATGGTGGGAGGCGCCGCTGAGGTGGCGCGGCGGGAGGATGTGGCGGGTGGAGTCAAGTCGGTGTCATTTTCCTATGCCGGGCTGAGCGGCGGGAGTGGCTCGGCCCTGGCGTGGGAGCGGGGGTGGGAGGGGCGGACGAACACCCCTGTGGCGGTAAAGGTGATGTGGCGCGGACAACAAGGAGAAGTCCCTTTTGAGTTTGAGCAAACAGTGGTGCTGCCCGTCAGGTAAGCAGGGAAGCATCCTGATCCTGGCCTTGTGGGTGATTTTCATGCTGGCCATGCTGGCGGTGGCGGTAGGTGCTCATATTGAGGGACGCCTGGCATTGGCACGGCGGATCGAGCAGCGGACGGTGGGGTATGGCGCGGCGCGGGTGGGTATCGAGCGGAGCCTGGCCAGACTGTTGCAGGAAACGAACGGCTGGGATGGACCCGGCGAGGTGTGGTCGGACAATCCGACGGATTTTTCAAATGTTGTTTCCGGGGCGGGTGCGTTCTCGCTGGTTTATTCGGTGGAACGGTCGGATGGTGCGAGCAACGTGTTTTATGGGGTGCGGGATGAGCAGAGCCGGATCGATGTGAACCGGGGGCGGATAGAAGTGCTCATCGCCTTGCTGGAGGTGGCGGGGGGGTTAAGCTCCGAGAGTGCGGCGCGCGTGGGCGAGGCGATCAATCTGGCCCGCACCCGGGTAGCTGATCACTCTCCCGCGCTGGGGGCGAAGACCGGCTGGGTCGATCCGCATATGGAGCCGGGGCCGCTCAAGTCAATTTATGAACTTCGCTGGATCAAGGGGGTGTCGCCTGAAATATTTGATAAAATTAAGGATTTTGTGACAGTTTCCGGGGGAAATCGGGTTAATTTGAATACGGCGGGTCCGGTCGTGCTGCAGTGTCTCGGGGGGCGGGGCGGGGGG
>JBIKMI010000270.1:0-3857 GCA_044359285.1 Kiritimatiellia bacterium | reverse complement strand
GCCCCTGTTGCAGGAGGCCATTTCCGCTCGGCTTCAAAACAGGCAGGCCCCCTCCATCAGCGTCACAACCATCGATGTCAAAAATCCCCACCGGACGGCAGATCTCTCCCTGCCGGAATTCACCCCTCGCGACACCCCCCCTGCCACGATTCGGCTGACCCTCCGCGAAAAACCCGACGCCTCTCCGCTCCCGCGTGGCAAGGTAGCCTGGAACAACGACCTGCACCTCACCTCCTCCTCGTTTTCACCTTGGGCCACCCTGCCACCAGAGACCCGGGCCGCACTGACCGCCTTTGCCGCCTGGAGTCTGAGTAATGCCCCGTCCACCCGGGTGATGGAGATCACGGGAACCCCCTATGCCGTGACCGCCATAAAATCAGAGGTGCGCTGGCCCTATCCCCCGACCCGCGGCCACTGGCTGGGAATCGACAGCTCGGGCCGTGATGTGTTGGCCCGCATTCTCTATGGGTTGCGAACCTCCCTGACGTTCGGATTTCTCCTGGTCATCCTCGCCATGCTGCTGGGCACCGCCCTGGGTGCTGTTCAGGGCTATTTCGGTGGCCACATTGATATGGTCGGACAGCGCTTCACCGAGATCTGGAGCGCCCTCCCCTTCCTCTATGTGATGATTCTGCTGGGAGCGGTCTATGGGCGGGGATTCCTGCTACTGCTAGTCTGCTACGCCATCTTCAACTGGATCGGCATCTCCTACTATATCCGGGCTGAATTTTTGAAATTACGGCATCTGCCCTTTGTTGAGTCGGCCCGGTCTCTGGGATTGCCACACCGGACCATTATCTTCCGGCACATCCTCCCCAACGCCCTTATCCCTCTGATCACCTTTTGTCCCTTCAATCTGGTCGGGGCCATCGGCTCGCTGGCCGCCCTCGATTATCTGGGGTTCGGCCTGCCCCCGCCAACCCCCAGCTGGGGGGAACTTCTCCAGCAGGCCCAACAATTCCGCTGGGCCTGGTGGCTGATTCTCTACCCGGCCCTGGCCCTGTTTGCTGTGATGTTACTGGGCGTGTTTGTGGGGGAAGGCATCCGGAATGTCTATGATCCACGGCCTAAAACGAAATTCGAATAATTTACGGAATAGAATTCAGTAGTCAGGAGTCAGAATTCAGTAATGCAGACTTTATTGGAAGTAAACAACCTGAGCGTGTCATTCGACACGGATGAAGGCCCCCTGATGGCGGCGGATCACGTCTCGTTTTCCATCGGCCAGGGAGAGGTCGTCGGCCTGGTCGGGGAATCCGGCTGCGGGAAATCGGTGACCGCCCTCAGCCTGCTCCGCTTGATTCCCATGCCGCCGGGCCGGATCCTCTCGGGCACGGTCTTATTCGAGGGCCACGATCTGCTGCGCCTGCCACCCTCCGAACTCCGCGCCATCCGCGGACGCCGGATCAGCGTCATCTTCCAGGAACCCATGTCCGCCCTCTCCCCACTGCATACCATCGGGGCCCAGCTGATCGAAGCCCTGCAACTCCATCTGGATATCGACCATCAGGCCGCCCGATCCCGCTCACTGGAGTGGCTGAAGAAGGTGGGCATTCCCGATCCCGCAGAACGGTTACGGGCCTACCCCCACCAGCTTTCCGGCGGCATGCTCCAGCGCGTCATGATCGCCATGGCGCTGATGCTGGAGCCCGCCTTGATTATCGCGGATGAGCCGACCACCGCGCTGGATGTCACCATCCAGGCCCAGATTCTCGATCTGCTTCTGGAAATGAAAAGCCGGGACACCTCCCTTTTACTCATCACCCATGACCTGGGGGTAGTCTGGGAAATGTGTGACAGAATCCTGGTCATGTATGCGGCCCGGATCGCTGAGGAAGGGCCGCGCCACGAGCTCTTCAAAGCGCCCGCCCATCCCTACACCCAGGCCCTTCTCAAATCCGTCATCAGCTTGACCAGTGGCTCCAACCGACTGTCATCCATTGACGGACAAGTCCCCTCCCCGCTCGCCTATCCCCGCGGCTGCCGCTTTGCCGACCGATGTCATTTTGCCGTTCCCCGCTGCCACCAGGAACTCCCCCCGCTCTTTGACGTGGCCCCCACCCACCGCTCCGCCTGTTTCCTTTCCACCCCCAACCCCCCACTCGCCACTCCTAACTCATCACTCATAACTCACAATTCATAATTCATAATTCATAATTCATAATTCTCCCCTTCCCCATGCCCCTCCTCCACATTAACGATCTGAAGACCTGGTTCCCCATCAAGCGCGGGGTTTTCTCGCGCACGGTGGGTCACATCCATGCGGTGGATGGTGTTTCATTCAATATCGAGCCGGGTGAAACCGTGGGGTTGGTGGGTGAATCCGGTTGCGGAAAAACCACCCTCGGACGAACAGTAATGGGATTGGAGCCAAAAATGTCGGGCACGATCCAATTGGATGGAACCCCGCTCTGGCCGGCCCGCCACCAGGATAGCATGCCCCTGCGCCGCCGGATCCAAATGATCTTTCAGGACCCCTACTCCTCACTGAATCCCCGTATGACGATCCAGGAAATTGTGACCGAAGGACTCCTCCATCAAAAACTGATCCGCTCGCGTGAGCGGGAAGAACACGCACGCCGTCTGCTTCAGGAAGTGGGGATGGAAGCCAGTGGACTCCATCGCTATCCCCATGAGTTTTCCGGGGGACAACGGCAACGCATCAGCATTGCCCGCGCCATTTCCGTCCGTCCGGAACTCGTGATCTGTGACGAGGCCGTCAGCGCCCTGGATGTCTCCGTCCGGGCACAGGTATTGAATTTACTGAAAGACCTGCGCGCCTCGCACAATCTGTCCTACCTGTTCATCTCCCATGATCTGGGTGTGATCCGGCATATTGCCGATCGGGTGGTGGTCATGTATCTGGGCGTGGTGGTCGAAACCGGGCCGGTGACCGAGGTGCTGGATCACCCCGCACACCCCTATTCCCGCGCGCTCATTTCCGCCGTACCAGTTCCGTTGGGCGACAAGAAGAGCCGGACGATTCTCCGCGGCGATATCCCGTCATCCGCCCACCCGCCCAGCGGTTGCCGCTTCCACACGCGCTGTCCCCATGCCATTGCAGCCTGCAAGGTTCAGATCCCCCTGCTGGAGCCCCTCACGCCGGGCTCACCCCGCCTGGTAGCCTGCATCCGGAAAAACGAACGCCAACTTTTTGATATGGTCTAAAAAAAGACTTCACCACTAATTTAGGAAATATAAGAAATCCAGAAAAGAATTTTGAACAGAAGCACGCGAAGATCGCGAAGGTTAAGATAATATTGCGGGATTTTTAGCCCGCCTGCGCGGGCCCAAAAATCCCGCAATGGTGCTTCTTCAATTCAAGAAACCCGTTTTGCGATTTTTGATGGATGGCGGACACGCCAGACACACAAATCGCAAAACATTTATTTCTTCTTCGCGTTCTTCGCGACCTTCTGTTCAAAACTCTTTTTTTCGTCTGGATTTCTTCATTTCCCCATTAGTGGTGAAGTCTTCCTCTCGACTGGCGAGTAACAGAAAGCGAATGCCTGCAGGCTTGACGATGGGCACAGGTTTCTGGAAACTACCGCGCATGAAACTTCACCCTCTTCTATTCAAAGCCGTGTTGGCGTGCCTGATCCCGGCCTTCCAGGCAAATGCCCAGCGCCCTGAACGACTGGCAGGCGAAGTGTCGTTCCAGCCTGACGCCACTCTTGAAAAAGGCGGCAACCTGAGCCTCCATCAGGAATCAGCCAGAGGGTCACTCCCCGTGTGGCAGGATGAGAAAGGTAAAACCAAACTGAGGATCGGGGGCACGGTCCGGCGGACCGAATTCCTTTTTGAGGATGCCGGGGAATGGCCGGATTCGGTCGTCTATGATCTCGGGATCCCCCTGC
>JBIKMI010000249.1:0-4246 GCA_044359285.1 Kiritimatiellia bacterium | reverse complement strand
TCTCACCTGGACCCTGCTGGTAACACCGGGCCTGGCATCGGATCTGGAGCAGGTAAATGGCAAGGACTTCCGGCTGACCTTACTGGGCCTCGGGAGCTATCAGGCCGGACCGGCCTGGAAATGGATGGGCGGACTGTATTATGGTCAGGCATTTGGTGAGAGCCGTTTTTTCCCGGCCGTCGGTGCGATCTGGACTCCCACTCGGGAATGGATGGTCAGTCTCGTGATGCCACGGCCGGGGGTGTCTTATACCCCGAGCCGGTCATGGAGTTTTACCGCTTTGGTGCAACCCGCCGGAGGCGACTGGAATCTCAAGGAGCCGGAGGGGGCACCCGATCTCATTCTCGAGACCTGGCGCGCCGGCGTTGAAGCCGGCTGGAGTCCGAACCCCGGCATGCAACTCTTCGCAGAATCGGGTTACGCACTGAGCCGCTCGATTGATTTGCGCAGCGGCGACGACACCCACTTAACCGATGATGTGGCGTCGGGCCCCTATTTCCGTGCCGGACTGAAGCTATACTGACTTGTGACGGAAGGAAGACCTCACCACTAATCGGGAAATGAAGAAATCCAGATAAGAATTTGAACAGAAGGTCGCGAAGGTCGCGAAGGAAATGCAAATGCGGCGTTAATTTTTCCGCACGCGTACATGCGGAGAAAATAAACGCCACGGTTTCTTTGAAGAAATGCCGCGGTATTATTCCTTAGGAACCCGTTGCGGGATTTGTATGCGGAGTACCCTCCCCATACAAATCCCGCAACATTTCTTTTTCGCGATCTTTGCGAGCTTCCCCGGCCTTCGTAGCCTTGGCGAAGTAGGCTGTTCAAATTTCCTCTTCTTTATGAAACGTTTTTGTCTTACAGGATACTAGTCTTAAGTTGATATTCACGCGCTCCTGCCATATCGTTCCAGACATGGATACACAAACCATTCGACTAGGGCTGTATAACATCAAGACCCGGGCCGCGACCATGGATGCGCTCATAGAAAAAGGGGGCGCGATCTGCCCCTCCCTGGTGCCCCTGCTACAGGACCGGGACGAAGGCATTCGCTGGGCCGCCATCCGGATTCTGGCCGAAGTCGGCACGGAAGAGGTCATTCCGCCGCTGATTCAGCTCATGGAGCAATCCAAGAACGTTTCCGAAGTGAGCCGGGCGCTACAGACCATTACAGGACAGAATCTGGGCGAAAAACCGGCCGCCTGGCGGAAATGGGCAACCCAATATACCACCCAAAAAGGAATGCCGGCCAGTGGTTCGCTTTCAAATAGCGCCCTGATGGCCGCCACGATCAAGGATTTAATCGTCACCATGACGGGGGAAGGCCAGGAATATGTGGTAAGCGTTCCCTTGCCAAACCAACGCAACCAGAATATCCGGATTGATTTCTCACTCAGGGATGCCGAGGGTCAGCCGGTGGTTCAACTCACCACACCCTGCGGTCCCGCCGTCCCGGAAAAATACGAGGAGGTTCTGAAGCTTAACCTGTCCCTCCACTACGGGGCCATCGGTTTGGCCCTGCTTGACGACACCCTCTTCTTCGCCCTGATTCAGACGCATTTACGGGCTACCGTCCATCCCGAAGACCTGGCCAAGTCGATCATGTGCCTCGCGCGCCAAGGCGATGCCCTTGAGCGGACCCTGTCCGTACATGACAGCTATTAATGATGACGGCAAAGAAAGAATACCATGACGAATCAATCTAAAGAATCAGCCTCAAAACAGCTTCGCAATATCAAAACGCCCCCGAAACGATGGCTTAAGATTTTGGACCGGAAACAGAAGTCCAAAGCGGCCCAACCAGTGAGCCAGAAACAGGCCAGCGGCGAAGCGGTCACGGAATAGAGATATCGGCATCGCCGTGGAAGGTGTCCGCAGGGTCACCGGCCACGCCATATTGGAGGACGCTGGGCGAAGATAGAAGGCCCGCATGTATGTGCGCGTGGGTCTTCCGGGACAGGGAGTGGGAGTTAATCAGAAGGACCGGTGCATTTTCTGGATTTTATCCCGCCATTCGCCAGGGAGTCGCGCCTCCGCGGCAAATTCCGGCCAGCGCTTCACCGCCATCTCCACTTGCTGGATGAGCTGCTTGGCGCGGCCCCGCTTCATCAGTGCCGCCGTGGCACACGCCTCGAAATCCTCCAGCGTGAAGCCGTCCCGCTTTCCATTTAACGTCATCTGATGCGTGGCCGTCCAGGAACCGGACGGATTGCAACTGTAGGTCACGTCAAACGCCGGTGCGAGCGACCACTCGCCCTGTTTATTCATCAGGAAGGCAATATTCTTCACATGATCATCCTGGTTTCGCGCGACGATGTTGAAAACCATTCGCCGGAACTGCTCCTCAACCGCAGCCATCGGGAGCTTCAGCTGGCGAATCGTCAGCAACGCCTGTTCGTAGGCATAGGCACCCGCCTGGTTGAAATCGAAATGTGCCAGCGCGCCCAGCGACTGCATGTGCAGCTTTTCCCCGCCGGCGAGGCGGTCAAAACGACGCGTCATAAAATGCCGCCGACCGTTTTCCTCCAGCAGCCGGCATTCACTCATCAGGATGCCCGCCGCCTTCGCCATCAGATGATAGGCGTACTCGACGGCCCCATAGCCTTTCGGGTCTTCCATCTCTTTATCTTTGTTCCCCTCCACGCCGTCAAACTTCAACAACCAGTAGTCAAACCCCTCGCCCGCCACGATCTGCCCCGACCGCACTTCGTTCGTCGCCCGGTTCCATGCGATCACCGCTTTTGCCCGCGCACCGCCAGCGGACGTTCCGACCTGCAGGATGTCACGCAACGCCTTCTCCTGGCCCGCCCCGTGAAAATGCCCCTGCAAGCGGCTTCGATGCGTCAGCACCTCACCGGCCAGCCTCACCAACGCATCGATTTCGAGCTTCGACGACTTGCGGGGCTTCGGACCCAGCACCGGCGCGAACTCCAGTGCGCCCATGCCGCGTGTGCCGATGTAGCAGAGCCGATCAACGGCGCTGAAACTCTCCGGCAGGCGGCCTTGTGTCGCCAACCAGGCATCAATCAAGGCGTTACCGAACTTGTCCGGCAGCGAATCCGCCAACAGCCCAGGCAGACCACGAAAAGTGATGCGCGGTAGTCCCGGAAAGGTATACACCCGGTCACTCAAGGGCATCACCAGCGGCGAAAGCTCAATCCCGCTCCGGGCAAATTCAGCATCGTACTGGAAGGCCACCACGTCCTGTCCTGCTTCGAGCGACACCGCGCCGATGGTCCGGCCCCATAGTTGCACCTTCGCGATCATAGCGATTCACCCCACGTCCATTTCTTCTTACCCGGCTCCGCCTTCTCACCCGTGGCCCGCCGCCGCTTCCGGCCCTGCATTTTCAACTGCGCCATCGGGCTCACCTCCGACTCCGGGATAAGCACTTCGAAATTTTCCACCAAACCAAGCACCCGGCAGACACGCACAAAACCGGATAATCGGGTTGCGGACGCACCCAATTCCAACCGCTGCACCGTCCGCAAGCCAAGCCCCGCCTGTTCTGCGAGTTGCCCCTGAGTCAGATTACGCGCCAGCCGTATTCCCGCAAGGCGCCTCCCCATCCATTTCAAGAGTACTTCGTCCGTCATTTGTGTATCAACCTTCATATACGCCTAAAATGACGCATTATTGACTATATGTCAATACAAAGCGCCATTTATGGCATTTAGTCACTTTTAAATTAGGCGTCATAAAGGGCTGTTTGTTCTGCTAATCCGGGAAATAGAGGTCTGGGGCCGCTGGGGACGGGCTCTTTGCTCTTGGAATGATGATATCTCTACATTGTGAACAACAAATGTTTGGCGTGTTGCGCAATGTATCATCAGGAGAGGTTTTTGGGGGGCGCAGGACAAAATTCTTCTGTCTACACAATGTCTGGAGATGGGCGGGGTAAGAATTTGAACAGAAGCCCGCGAAGCCCACGAAGGGGTAATTGTTACGCTTCGCGAATTACTTACTGTATCTATATATTAGAGGCTGAACCCGCCACAGGCGGCGTACTCGCCGCATGTGGCCTTCGTGATCTTCGTGCACTTCTGTTCAAATAATCTTTTCCTTCATGTGCGAGTATATGTCTTTGGAGGAGGCAGGGGTGGCAAAATATTTTCAAAGGAAACCCCACCATTGACGCGGCTCAGCCGGAGGCTTCGCCCTACCTGATACTCCATACAGGTCATAGATGTCTTCGGGTAGGACGAGGCGTCCCTGCCGAGCCGCTGCAACAAAAGTGTCCTCGGCT
>JBIKMI010000118.1:0-8147 GCA_044359285.1 Kiritimatiellia bacterium | reverse complement strand
TCGTGAACCGAGGTGATTCCAAGCCCGTTTTCCGGTTCAAAGAGAGTGGCCGTCAACTCCAGCCCGTATTGGCTGTTGAGCTTTGCCAGTGCCTGATTGATCCGGTTGCCGGCTTCTCGCTTCCCTTGGATTTGCAGGCCCAGCAACAGGGTCGGGGCCTTGACCCCCTTTATCAGTGCCCTCAAGTGTTTATTGATGGGGCCACGGATCCGTCCATTATGATCCTGATCCAGTAGCGCAACGAGGGCAAGGGCATGAGCGGGTGTCCCTTGGGGATCGGCCATCTCCCGCAGCGTCCTCAACAGGAGGAACGGGGGCTCTGCGGGGATGAATGTGGATATCCATTCCAAGGGGAGAAGTGCCGCGAAATCGGAGGTTCGTCCGATCAGCTCCATGGCAGGGCCTGTTCCCGCCACGTCCTTGAGGGGGCAGGCGACGGAGAGGGCATCCGTTCCGCGCATCTCCAGCTGCAGTGCCTCCGGCTGGAGCTCGAACTGGAAAGCGATCGGTTCGTGATGCGCCTCAAACCAGCCCCAATGACGCGGTGAGCCCGTAAGTAATCCGCGCACCTGGGCCGGCAGGCCCCGGCTGGCGGCCGTGTGGCGATAGGGATAATTCTCGGCGGCCTCAAGCAGGGTCCGCACCCCGAGGGGATCCTCGGAAATACAGGCCAGGACGAGCCCCTCGGATAAGGCCAGGGAAAGCCGCAAGTGGGTCTTGCCGAACTTGGTGCGGCTCCGCCAGATGGTTAAATTCCCGTCATCGAGATAGACCGGGATGAGATCGCGTGTCTTGATCCACGCCATCTGCCACCTCAGGAGCCGGCTCTGGTTCCCGATCCAGGAGGCGGCTACCAGCGCTGGCTTTTGTCCGGCGCCCATGGCGGGAACATAGGCCAGTACGGCCTGATCCGTGGAGAGTCTGGCAATCCATTGGCGTACCACCTTGTTGGTGCTCAGTTCGGCCAGGCTCGTTTCATCAATTCCCCCGGCCCTGATCACACGGAGCAACATCGGATTGTCGAACACCGCCTCACACTCTTCCGCTAAATTCCGGTGAACACTGACCACGGTGGCGGCGGCGGGAATGGCATTAAAGACGCGGTCAGGCCGGTGGGGCACATGGAAGATCCACCAGACACTGGCGAGCAGGCTGATCGTCAGTATCGACCAGAAGGAAAAACGCTGTAGTTTTTTCATACCCTGATACTGCGGACCAGATCCTGGATTTTTTCTATTTTGTGGCGGGCGAGATAATCGGCAATCCCGTCAACCACTTCGAGGGCCGTCAACGGCTCGGTGAAATTCGCGGTTCCCACCGCCACTGCCGAAGCGCCGGCAATGATGAATTCCAGAGCCTCTTTGGCCGAGGTAATGCCCCCAATCGCGATCAATGGGATTTTCACGGCTTTGGCCGCCTCGTAAACCAGTTTGACGGCAATGGGATGGATGGCCGGCCCGCTGAGCCCGCCTGAAATATTGGCCAGAATAGGCTTCCGGGTTTCGATGTCAATCGCCATGGCGGGAAAGGAGTTGATCAGGGAGATCGCATCGGCGCCGCACTCCTCGCACACTTTTGCAAATGCGCCGATGTCCGAGACGTTGGGCGCCAGCTTGGGAATAATGGGTAATTTGGTTTTGGCACGCACCGCTGAGACCACGCGGGCGGTGGAATCGAGATGGACCCCGAATGAGCTTCCCCCCGCCTTGACGTTGGGGCAGGAGATGTTGATCTCCAGCGCATGCACGCCTTCGACCGTGTCGAACCACTCCGCCACGGCGGCATACTCTTCCAGGGTCTTGCCCCAGATGTTGACGATCACCGCAATATCATGTTTGCGCAAAAAGGGCATATATTTCTCGGTAAAGCCCCGGGTTCCAGGATTCTGAAGCCCGATGGCATTGATCAGGCCGCCGGGGACTTCCACCATGCGCGGGGTCTTGTTGCCACCCCAGGACTCCATGCTGATGCCCTTGACGACGATTGCGCCGAGCTTGTTCAAATCGACCAGCTCGGCATATTCAGGGCCATAGCCAAACGTGCCGGAGGCCACCATCACAGGGTTTTTCATGCGGAACCCGGCCAGAGTGATGTCAAGAGTCGGGGTCATGTTAGTCTTCCCAGATAATGTCGCGTGATTCAAAAATGGGGCCATCCTTGCAGACCCGTGCCAGCGTTTCCTGTCCCTGGAGGCGGACCTTCTGGACGCAGGCCAGGCAGGCGCCTACGCCACATCCCATGTGCCGGTCCAGCGAAAGCCAGGCGTTGTGGGCTCCGGCGATGGCGCGGGCGCCCACCGCCTTGAGCATGCCGTTCGGGCCGCAGGCATAAAATTCAGGAGTGAGTGTGCCCTTGCCGGCCTTCAACCATGCATCCAGGGGCGCGGTGACTAATCCTTTTTCGCCAAGCGAGCCGTCATCCGTCGCGATCCGGACCTCCCAGCCGATGGCCTTGAAATCATCGGCCAGCAGAATATCAACGGCCTTGGCTCCGCCCACAAACAGGATGCCGCGCGTCTTCATCTGGCGGGCCAGGAAATAGAGCGGGGCCACCCCATAGCCGCCTCCAATTAACACCGGCACTGAACCGGCGTTTACCGCCCGGGGAAAGCCATTGCCCAGCGGGCCGACCACGCTGATGGAATCGCCCGGATTAAGCGCCTGCATCGTGGCCGTACCCCGGCCAATCGATTTGTAGAGGATGGAGAGGTGTGGGCCGTCGACCTTGTAGATGCTGAACGGGCGTCGTAAGACGGCGTCATGCAGTTTGGCGATGCGCACATGCACGAACTGGCCGGGAGCCGCCGTGGCGGTGACTTCGGGAAGATTCAATGTGAGGACCCGGTAATGGGGGCCCATCGGTTCATGACTGACAACAGTGCCGTTTTCAATACGCATATTCACTCCCAGCAGTGGATCCGGAAAAACAGACACACCTTACCGACTGCCTCCGACTTTCACAATCAAATCTGCGAGGGATTCATCGGCCCCTGCACCCGCTCGCGCCTTGGCCCGGGTCTGCATTTCCGCCAGTTCACCCGGCTGGTCGGCCAGGCTCCTGAGGGTTCCCGCCAGTAATTCAGGTGAAAGCGTCTCCTGCTCAAGCAGTATGGCCGCGCCGGCCGCCATCATCGCCCTGGCGTTGGCCCTTTGGTGATCACGGGCGGAGGTGGGGAGCGGAATGAGAATCGCAGGGACCCCGAACAGCGCCAGCTCCAGGCAGGAATTGGCGCCGGATCTTGAAATTGCCAGACTGGTTTGGTGATAGACTGAGACCATGTCGGAGCAGAATCCATAAACCGTGGCCGGAACACCGGCCTGGCGATAGGCTGCCTCGACGGACGCTTTGGCTTTCTCCCCGGCCAGGTGAATGGCCTTGATCTCCATGCCGGCCGATTTAAGTTGCCCCAGGGCCTGCGGGATGATGTCGTTCAGCCGTTGCGCTCCCTGACTGCCCCCCATGGTCAGCACGGTGAAGGGAACCGGCGTCACGCTTGGCCTGGCAGCCGCCTCCTCCATCTGCTTGCGAATCGGCAGTCCAGTTTGTTGAATGTTCGGGTGTTTAAGGTAGAGCCGGGTCTCGGGGAAAGTGATAGCGACCGCAGAGGCAAACCGGGCGAGAAATGAAATGGCCTTCCCGGGAATGACGTTGGCCTCATGAAGGATGACGGGGATCTTCAGCCAGCGCGCGGCCAGCACGGGACCGAGCGATGAGTAGCTCCCCATAGCCAGCAAGGCCTCGGGGGATTGAGCCCGGAGCGCCTTGAGACTGGCCCTGAAGGCCCGGATGATCGTGAACACGGTGCGTGGCAGGCGCAACGGATGAAACGAGATCTTGGCGGCGTCGATCTGGACGACGTGTCCGGCCCAGGCCTGACAGGTGGCTGACTCAATCGCCTTCCCCGAAAGCCAGAGCGTCACCTCGTGTCCGCGCTTCTGAAGTGCCGCCCCGGTTGCCATTCCGGGAAAGACATGCCCCCCGGTTCCTCCGCATGAAATGCCATATCTCGCCATATTATGTAACCCTCGCTGTAATCCAGATTCCGGCGGCCAGGGCCACCCCGGCCAGGGGAATCGGGTGAATGTGTTTGGTCATGAGAAAGAAGGTGATGGACGGGATTACCAGAAGCGCCATCAGGACGTCCAGCGGTTCCAGATGGAGAAAGAAGCAGGAGGCGGGAAACAGGAGCAACCCCAGGAGGCCGGCCAGTACGGCTTTCGTAGCCAACCGGTCGCCCGGCAACCAGGGAAGCAGGCTGGGGCCCAATACGGCTCCGCTGAGCCAGGCGAGCAGGAGGGTATTGGCGATCGGCGGCCCGCCGGCCTGCAGGTGCTCTAAAGAATAAGTGGCGGACCGGAAGCCGGAGAGCGCGACCATGCCGCCAATGAGGGGAAGCATGAACGTGCCACTCTGGACCAGATTCCGCGCTACCTGCGCCATTTTAAGTTTAGTACCGGAAAACATCCGGGAGATGGTGCAGATTGGCCTCGCGGAAGTCAAGAGTGGGGGTTCCTCAGGACTTCACCACTTTCCGCGCGACGAAAAAGACTTCACCACCCGCCTGGAGTACCAGGCTTGAGGCACAGAGACACAAAGAAGACAGAAGAAAAGAGAGCCAATGTTGCGGGAATTCCGCCTGCCGGAGTACCGGCAGCCATAATTCCCGCAACCCCTCTTGGAGGAATTCATCGAGAAAGAGGAGATGGAACAACCGGCAAAACCTCTCCTCCCCCTCTATGTATTCCTTCAAGAAACCGTGGCGTTTATTTTGGGCACGTGTACCCGCGTGAACGAAATAAACGCCACATTCTCTTCGATTTCTCGGTGTCTCGGTGTCTCTAGCCGTACTCGGCGGGTGGTGAATCTTGATTTCCGCCGCTATAACTTGTTATATTCAATCTCCATGAATAAACCCTCTAAACCAGAACCAGCGGCCTTCCGCTACCGGATCACGGTGGCGTATGATGGCAGCGCCTATGCCGGGTGGCAGGTTCAGCCGCACCACATGACGGTTCAGCAGCGCATTGAGGAGGTGCTGCAGAGTCTCGCGGGCGAAACGGTCAAGGTCCATGGGAGTGGCCGCACCGATCAGGGCGTTCACGCCGAGGGGCAGGTGGCCCATTTCGACCTTTCTAAGAAATGGGAGTGCTGGCAACTCATGAATGGACTCAACGCCAAACTCCCGCAGGATATCCGGGTGCTGAAGGTGGCCCGGACCAAGCCCGACTTCCACGCCCGCCGCAGTGCCGTCAAAAAGGAGTACCGCTATTTTATCTGGAACGCCAAGGTCATGAATCCCAACCGGCGGCGGGTGGCCACCCACATCCGCAAGCCTTTGGATGTTGCGGCAATGCAGGCGGCCGCCACAATCCTGGTTGGCAAACATGATTTCGCCGCCTTCACGGCGAATCCCAACCGCATCGTCGAAAGCACGGTCCGGGAAGTCTATTCGCTGTCAGTGAAACGCACGGGCGCCCTGATTGTCATCCGGGCCTCGAGTGAGGGGTTTCTCTATAAGATGGTCCGCAGCCTGACCGGCCTTCTGCTGAGGGTGGGGGAGGGCGCCGTTCCGCTGGAAGAAGTAAAGGAGATCCTTGCCTCCAAAATCCGGACCGCCCGGGTGCCCACCGCCCCGCCGGAAGGGCTCTTCCTCTGGCGTGTGTGGTATTGAAAATTTAATTTTCACTTCACCGACACTCTGGAAATTGCGATCTGAATCCATTAGCGTCCTGTGGGACGCTAATGAGATCATATTATGTTTTGCAGGCATAGAACACCAACACTCCTCTCAACGTATTCCTTCAAGAAACCGTGGCGTTTATTTTCTCCACATGCCTGCCCTGAGCTTGTCGAAGGGTAGAGTGCTCGTGTTGTCGCGAGAACAAAAGAATAATGCCGAACCAGGTCAGCCAGGCTAGAATTCGCCCTGCGGGCTCATTCAGCCTGCTGACCAACGTTGGCCGTATGCAAATGATAATTGAACTGGAAATCCAAAACAATTTGGCGCAACATTAAAAAATGAATGAGGAAATATGTATTTCATCAAAATCAAACCGCTGAAAGAAAGACTGATCAATCGGTCAATGACTGATCGTGAAGCTCTGCCGTACTATCTCGTTTTCATGGCGTGCGTGTCTGTGTGTGGTTGGGCGACGATGCCGCCACAGACTACGCACTGGCACATGATAAACAATTTGGCGGGACTCTTCCTCATTATCGGCGGAACAGTCTTCACATTCGCCAAGAATGGCGGGAGGACGGGTTATGATTTCATCCAGAAATCCGTTGTCCTTGGGTGGGTGATAACTGTGCGTCTCTTTCCGTTGATCCTATGTGGCATAATCGGAGTCGTGCTGTTCAAGCAAAACCGGGGACTTCCGGATGATCAAACATCATGGGTTGACATGATCTTTGTCGCGGTGCTCATGATCATTTACTATCAGAGACTTGGCCGACACATCCAGGATACAAACAGAATAGGCGAACAATGCCCTCCACCACTACCTCGCAGTAGCTCGGAGGGTGAGGGCTGACGCAAGAGAAAGGAATAGGCCGAAAATGAGAAAGAGCATCGTTGCATTACTGGGAGCACTTGTCGCATTGACCATCTTCTCTGGCATGGCGCTGGCGGCGCAAGAGTCTGGGGCGCTTGCGCCGCTCGTACAGCCCATGAACAACCTTGGCAATCAGATGGGGTACTGCGGAAGCGAGATAACTGCCGGCCTCCGTTACCTCGGCAACTGTCTTCTCGGCAGTGCGGCCATCGTTGCTGTTGCGCTGCTGGTTGCCATGCGTCGCCAACAAAAGAACTGATGCGAACCACGGCGTGCTGGTTACGCTCGCAAGCTCGCGAACCAGACGCCGGACGTTGGCAGAAGAAATGAACATGGATATACAGGATGAGCAGGATATTGGTCATGTAGGGGATCGTGGCTTCGCCACAAGAGCTTATTGAGTCAGAATGAGTTGTGTCGGGATTGAAAGCTATAGTTGGCCTTAGAAATGGCCGGCAAAATGATGATTTAAAGTGTCGCTGGAATAGCAACCTTGCTCGGCAAATCGTAGGCCACCTTCAGGCCGTCGATTTTAACCATGCCCTCCGTGCATAAAGCATCCAGAAGGGCGGTCAGTTCCTGTTCGGAAAGCTGTTTCCGGAATAGTGCATGTAACGTGCTGCGGAGCGTCTTCATTGTCCGCGGTCTGGTTTCGGCACGTCGTATCAAATCTTTGACTGCTGTCTGCACCTGGGCATCGAGCGCGGGCTGGGATGTCGGACGGGGAATCCCCGCAATGCCGGCTGACCGGCACACCACGATGCCTTTCCCGGCGAGATGCTTAATCAGCGCATCGAACCCGGAGTCTTTCGAGATGATGTGGAAACCCGCCGATGGATCCTGAACCGACAGCGTGCCGATGTAGTAGGCGATATGGAAGTCGAGCGCGTTCCGCCCAGCCGTTTCGAGCAGCACATACTCCGCATTTCCGCCCAACGATTGGAGCGCCATGGCGAGGTCGAGCGGAATCTTTCCCTGATTCGGGCCAACGAACACTTTAACCTTGAACGATCCGTCATTGAGGAGCGTGAGCTCCTTCGGCTGGACGTTTTCGTAGTCGATCAGGACGTAGTTTGTTTTTGCCATGCGCCTCTCTCCCCAAGAATGGCGGCAGTCTGGCACAGGTGATGGCCGATTTCAATCAAGTGTTAATGCCCTGTCGCCACTCGGGCCACCGGTTCCTCAATGCGGAGGAGAAGCCGATAGTGGGTCCAGCTTAATTCTGAACGCAGTGCGTTCAGAATCGGGAAGGCACGGTAGAACGAGCACATGTACCAAAGGTTTCTCTCATCGAAACCTTTTCCAAACTGCCGGGTCAAGCGTTCTGCCAGACGTGGCAGAATCCGCGCCCCATATTGGCGATTATCACTTTATCTCGTCGCTGTTTCCGGTCGTTTTTTCGCCAGCAAGGCTAGTCTCCAGGTCGGGTTCCAGTCCTGCTGTCAGCTTAGATTCCGCCGTCGGTTCAGCACCCGGAACGACCGGCGTCACGACCGGAATGCTCGTCTCGGGAACGGCCACGACCGTCGGCGGGGTGGGCGTCTCCACCACCGTCTCTACCGGCGTCATGACCGGAATGATCGGCTCAACCGG